>CAUJFK010000325.1 GCA_963169175.1 Acidobacteriota bacterium
GGCTATAACATACTTTCCGCTGCTTGCCGCGGTGTTCTTTCTTTCCGGAATCAAGATACGTTACGTCGTCATTCTGACCGTTGCGATAGCCGTGCTGGTGCCCGCGGCGTATATGATCGGCGTCAAGACGGGCAAGATCAAACGCTATCAGCAGGAGCGCATCAACGCGATCATCGACCCCGATTCGGTCGACCCGCGCGGCTATGGTTACCACACCATCCAATCCGTAATAACGGTGGGCAAAGGCGGGCTTTCGGGCATCAAAGGTGACTCGGAAACGTCGCAGAGCGTTCTGAAGTTTTTGCCGGAGCCGCAGACCGATTTTATCTTTGCCGTGACGGCCGAGAATACCGGATTTATTGGATGCGTTTCGCTTCTACTGGCATATGCGCTGCTGCTGTCCCGACTGATCTCCGGCGCCCGCGAGGCGAACGACCGGCCGGCAATGCTTGTGATCATGGCGATCGTTACGGCGATGTCGTTCCAGATATTTATCAATGTTGGAATGGCACTTGGCTTTCTGCCTGTGATCGGCGTACCGCTGCCTTTGATGAGCGCGGGATTGTCCGCAATATTGACCACGTTTATCGCGATAGGATTTGCGGTCAGTATCAGAATGCGGCGGTTTGTGAATTAGGAATGCGGGCGTTTAGCCGGTTAGGATAGAGAATACGCGGAGTTTTGTTATGTCGAGAGATGTTAAGAGGATACGAGAAACCGAGGTTGGTTCCCGGCCCGCAAAGAACGGGCGCGGGCTCGTAAAGCTGGTCTGGCTGTTTGCAGCATTGCTGCTTGCGGTGACCGCGGGCGGGCTTACCGGCGTACTCGCATCATATTACCTCAATAACTCGCGTTACGCCGTCGAGGTTTCGGCCCTCGCAACTTATCGTCCGCCGCAGGTGACCACCATCTATGCCGACGACGGCGAGACAGTGCTTGCCGAATTTGCCATCGAAAAACGTATTCCGATAAAGGAAAAAGATATTCCTCAAAATGTCGAAGATGCGTTGATCGCGGTCGAGGACAACCGTTTCTACGATCATATAGGCATTGACCCGTATCGAATTCTGGGCGTGGTTTTCAAGAATCTCACGACCGGGCGTGTGGAAGGCGGTTCCACTATCACCCAGCAGTTGGCCAAGAATCTCTTTCTCTACAAAGACCAGACCTATGTCCGCAAGATCAATGAATGGGCGGTCGCCGTGCAGATCGAGCGGTTTTACACCAAGCGCCAGATCCTGGAAATGTATATGAACTACGTTTTCCTCGGCGCCGGTGCATATGGTTTTGAGGCCGGCTCGCGGACGTATTTTGGCAAATCGCTGAACGAACTGAGCCTTGAGGAAGCCGCCCTGCTTGCGGCGATCCCGAAATCGCCTGAGTATTCGCCTACTCGAAATATGGACAAGGCGAAGGCCCGGCGCGATATTGTGCTCGACCAGATGACGAAGTATTTCCCCGACCGCTATTCGCAGGCCGAGGTTGATGCCGCAAAGGCCAAGCCGATCAAGCTGGCGGATACGGCATATTATCAGGCGCTGCCGAAATCGACCGCCTGGGATTATCCGGTCGAAGAGATCCGCAAATATCTTGAGGACAAGTACACAACACGCGTGGCACAGGGCGGGTTGAAAGTATATACCACGATCAATGTCGAAGCACAGAAGATCGCAACCCGCGTGATACGCGAGCGCCTGCGTGCCTATGACAAAGGCCGGGCGTGGCGGTCAGACTATCAGAATATCCTCGTTGACCCGGAAGGCGAGGCAATAACAGACCCGAAGGATATCGAAAAAGCTCTAAATTCGTATAAGCACGCCGACTGGTACGGTGACGAGTATGAAGAAGGCGAATATATCAAAGGCCTGGTAGTGAAGGCCAATCCCGGCGCCGATGAGGTCGGAGTCCGCTTTGGCAAATTCAAGGCCGTGGTCGGAGCGAAGAACATGGGCCGCAGCGGCAAGCGCGCGAAAGATGAACTGAAACCCGGGATGCTCGCCGAATTCCTGGTTGAAAAAGTAGATCAGCAAAACAAGACGCTGCAGGTGCAGCTTTCGCAGGTGCCTGAGGTACAGGCTTCGATCGTGACCATCGATGCTCACACCGGCGAGGTTGTGGCGATGGTCGGCGGCTACGATTTTCACACAAGCAAATTCAACAATGCCACACAGGGCCTTCGGCAAACAGGTTCAAGCTATAAGCCATTTATCTATACCGCCGCGGTCGAAGATGGGATGACGCCCGATATGCTGGTCAGCGGTGCGCCGATAAAACGCGGCGGCTGGCAGCCGCATAATTACGACGGCAGCCTAAGCCACCCGAACGTGCCGATGAAGATCGCACTGGCAAAATCGTACAACCTGGCGGCCGTCCACTTGCTTGAACAGGTAGGCATCCAGTCAGGGGCGCAGATGGTTCGTCGATTCGGCATCACAAATCCGATGGCGCCAAGCCTGCCATCCGCATTGGGCGCCAGCGAGGCATCACTTATTGAAATGGTCTCAGCCTATTCGGCATTTCCGAACAAGGGTGTCCGCATCGCCCCGCATCTTATCCGTAAAGTTTACAGCCGGGACGGAACGCTGCTTGAAGAGTTTGATAATTCAAACTCGCGGGTGACAAGTGAATACGTTGCATTGACGATGGTCGATATGATGCGCGGTGTGACGGCGGGCGGCGGGACCGCTCCGGGAGCGAGCGCAGCAGGCCAACCGCTCGCGGGCAAAACCGGCACGGTCAACGATCATACCGACGTTTGGTTCATCGGCTATACGCCTGAATATGTTACAGGTGTCTGGATGGGAAATCCGGAAAAGAAAGAGAACCTCGGCGGCGGAATGACTGGCGGCCACGGAGCGTTGCCTTATTTTAACTCCTTTATGAATGCCTTCATGAAGGGCAAGCCGATCGAACGATTCCCTGAAGCGCCGGCAATGCCCGCGGAGATCCGTTCGCTGATGGAGCGCAACAAGCGCGAAGAGCTTGAGAAGCTTGAAAAAGCCGAACAGGCCGGCATCCGCTCCGGGGCGTTGACCAAGCCGACACCGGGAACCGACGTTGCGGATCCGGGAACGCCGTCCGGCGACACCGGCGAAACAACCAAGCAGCCAGCCCTGCCTGACGATCCGCCGCCGCTTCGCCCGCCCGGTGAACAAAAGCCGCCTGTTCGAAAGGCCGAGCCCTCTGAGGACAAACCCGAAGGTACAAAGCCAAAGGGCAAAAAGGGAGATGCATGATCACCTTTGCGGCTCATGCAAAGATTACTAAGCGAAAGTAAATTCTAGAACTCTGCGCGCAACCTGTGTCCCTATTCGGCTTGGCTGATTTCTACCTGCATTTTGAGTTTCGAGCAATAATGAAGGCGCCGCCGCGCGGGCTTGACTGTGTCGTCGCCCGGAATTAATCTGAGCAAAACACCCAGTTTTAACCACGCTCAGGAGACAAGAAATGACCACCGCGACGGCCCGTGACGACAGATCGAGTGTTGAGACAATTTTGAGTCACTTGACACCAAGGGACAGTGCCCTGGGCGGCTATCTGGTCACCGGTTCCCGCGACGAATATGACCGCTTGCTTCTCGCCGCGATCAAAGGAAAGATCCCCGAAGAACTTACCCTTTGCCGCTCCGGCATGAAGCTCGGGCAAAAGCGCATAATTCCACCCGACAGCATTCTCTTTGATTGAGACACACCCAAGACAATAAAATGGCATGTGCAGAATTCCGCAAATGCCCTATTTTAAAGATCTGTTTCTAGTCCTTCCCAAATAAATCTCATTGGTATTGCGTACATTGCGGCTGATTGCAAGTTCAAGGTACGGCTGATTGTTACTTTACCGTACGGCTGATTGCGATCTCCTTCACCGGGATCCTTACACTTCAGGGGTCTGATCGGCAAATGAAGCTAACAAAACATGGAAAGTTTTAGGAGAAAGCAGATTCTCATTCAAAATTTGGCGCACTGCTGGCACACAAAACCAAAAAAGACGGCTCCGGTTGCCGTCTTTCCTTCTCGCTAAGTTGCTGTAGGTGCTTTAGTAAAAGTGGTGGCGGGGGGGAGGATCGAACTCCCGACCTTGGGGTTATGAATCCCACGCTCTAACCATCTGAGCTACCCAGCCGTGGATAGTAGATTATAGACCAGCGGATTCGAAAATCAAACTTATAGAGCGGGGCGTTAGAGGTGGAGTTTGAATTCTTGGTGAACTTCGTGTGTTCCCTTTGTGAGCTCTTTGTTGAAAAAAAGAAGCCAAGCGCATCCGGCTTTCGCCACCCGCGAAAAACACGGATCAAGAAATGAAACCTGCGAAACAAGGATCCTATGGATCGGAACATATTTTGAATAAATCCTGGGCTCAATACCATATTTGAGTTCACGGCTGTTTTACATTTACAAAAATTTGTTATACTACAAAACGGTTTGCTGCGGATCGGTATGAGTCTGTGAGTAAAGGCAAACTGAAAGGATCTTAGACGTTCCCGGATAAGTTCGGGTAAACAGATTTTCTGGGTCGAGCGCGGTTTTGGTATTCAAAACATGTGCTCCCTAAGCTGCAAGACGGTTTTAGGCCGTTCAGCTTTTAATTCCTGCGTGACAATCTACAAAGTCCATTGTTTTGGAACTTGCTTCCAAAGCCAATTCCTTAAGTTTAACAACGCGTAGAATCTGTTCGTCCGGTTCTACCGGATCGAGGTATGCACAGGTCCAGCCAGTTTCCTGCATCCACGGAAGCCATCCGCGAAAGCGAACGACCGAAATTAGAATCGAGGGAAATACACAATTGAATATGTCGAAAGAGATGATCGTCAGCGTCAATGGACGCGAGAAAAAGATAGCGATCCTGGACAACGGAAAAGTAACCGAATTTTACATTGAACGCGGTGAGGAGAATTCCGGCATTGCGGGAAATATTTATAAGGGCCGTGTGCAGCGGGTTTTGCCCGGAATGCAGTCGGCCTTTGTCTCCATTGGGCTTGAGCGGGATGCGTTCCTTTACGTATCCGATTTCTTTGATGAAGAAGAAGAGATCGAGCGGATCGTAATGGAGAAATCCAAAAAAGGCTCGCCCGAAGAGGCGAAGCGGGAAGCGAACGAACAGATCGACCGTGCCCGCGTTACGCGTGAAAAGCAAATGGAGTCGGTGCAGGAACTGGCTGAACCTCTCGAGGCGTCAGAACAGCCGGAGCACGATGTAGAAGAATCCAGGCCTTCGCGCGGCCGAAATCAAAGAGGTGACCGTTCACGAGGAAGAAAGGGACCCGCTCCCAAAGAAGCGGAAGACTCACAGTCCGACGAACAGCCTACCGCTGAGGAACCGTTCGAGTTCAAGTTCGAATTTGAAGATTCAGGATTCGAACGCGTAGAAGATGATTCGGACACCGGCGAGATGTTCAAAGATGCGTTCCGGCAGGAAGCGATCGTTGATCAGGTGCGTGCGGTCGAGTTCGACATGGAAGGCATTGCGGCCGCGGAGGTAGGTTCGCTGCTGGATTCTGAGATGGAACGGCCGAGTGGCTTTGAACGGATCGCCGACGATGACGAAGGCCCCGCTCCCGAGACAAAAGCCAAAGGCCGCGGGAAAAAGGCCGCTTCAAAAACAAAGGAGCCCGCCAGGTCAAAGGCCAAAAAAGCAAAGACAGAAACGGCCGCGACAACCGATCCGGGCGAAGAGGCAAAGAAGCCCGCTAAACGAGGCCGTTCGAAAAAGGCGGCCGAGGCCGAAGGGCTGGACGATGCCGAGGCAAGTGTGAAAGAATCCGGCGATGTCGCCGAAATGTCGGTTCGCCGCGGCGGCCGGGGCCGAAGGCGAGGCGGCGGCAGAAATCGACGCGATGACGAGTCGGCTGCAACGGGCGAGGCAGCCGAGGGCAGTGAGGGCGCGGAAGGCGAAACAAGCGATGACACCGCTCACGCAGATGTTGCCGCCGCAAGCCCGGAATTAGAAGCGGTTCCAGAGGCAAGGGAGGAAGAACCGGAGGCCGAAGCAGCCGAAAAATCCGACGGGCGGCGGCCTGCGGGTGAGAATCGTCGTCCGGGGCCGGACAACCGCGATCGTCGGAACGGACGCGACCGCGACCGCAACCGCAGCCAGGGAGACGGCCGTCGGCCGGACCGCCACGAAAAACGCGATCGACCGCCGCAACCGACCATTTCAGACCTGCTTCGCGAAGGGCAGGAGATACTGGTGCAGATCGCCAAAGAACCGATCGCACGCAAAGGTGCCCGCATCACGTCGCACATCGCGCTGCCGGGCCGCTTTCTTGTTTATATGCCGACGATCGAGCATCTCGGCGTTTCACGCAAGATCGAATCGTCGAGTGAACGCGGAAGGCTTCGCACATTGATCCAGCGAATTCGTCAGGAAGAAGACATTCCGTCAGGCGGGTTTATCGTCAGAACGGCGGGCATTGGTATTTCGGAGGAAGATCTGCGACAGGATGCCCGCTATCTGGTCCGCACCTGGCAGGACATAAAAAAGACGTCCGAAAAGGCTAAGTCGCCGGCGATGGTGCATGCCGATCTGGACATTGTTCAGCGGCTGCTGCGCGATCAGATGTCTGACGAATTTACCGCGATCCGCGTGGACAGCGAAGAGGAATATCTTCGTACGGTCGAGTTCATGAACCGAATCCAGCCGCGAATGGTCAACCGCGTAAAGCTTTATACCCGCGACGAGCCGATCCTCGACCACTACGGTGTTCAGGAAGAGATAGAAAAGGCGCTAAAGCCGCGCGTTTGGCTGAAGTCGGGTGGATATCTGGTGATCAATCAGACTGAGGCACTTGTTGCGATCGACGTTAACACCGGCAAGTTTGTCGGCAAGGGCAATGCCCGGCTTGAGGATACGATCACGAAAACCAACATGGAGGCCGTGGAAGAGATCGCCCGGCAGATTCGCCTGCGCGACCTCGGCGGCATCATCGTGCTTGACCTGATCGATATGGAGGACCGCCGCAACCGGCACAAGGTCTCGCAGGCCCTGCAGGAAGCTCTGGCCCAGGACAAATCACCGACGAAGGTACTGTCGTTCAATGATTTTGGGTTAATCATAATGACGCGCAAACGCGTCAAACAGTCGCTTGAACGCACGCTGTGTACTGTTTGCGAATACTGCGAAGGCTCAGGCTGGGTAAAATCGCCGCAAACGGTTTGTTTCGAAATACTTTCGGAAGCCCGACGGCTGTCGCGTGACTCGGAGGATGTGCGTCAAACCACGCTCCGGGCACATCCGGATGTCATTCAGGCACTTCGAAGCACCGAACGAGCTGTGCTGGATGAGATCGAAGCCTACCTGGGCAACATCGACCTAACGGCCGACACGACAATTCACCAGGCACAATTTGATTTTGCCCTTGTTTGATCGGATCGGAACGAGTAAGGGAAGAAGAGGCTGGCCCAAGGACGGCCTCTTTTTGCGCGGTTTTGCGAGGTGGGTAAATTATCCGATCTGCAGACGTGGAACGCGGATGCAGATCTGAAATCTCGAATTATCTCAATCTCAAATTTCAGATTTCAGATTTGAGATTGAGAACCTAAACCCGCAATCCAAAATCCAAGGCTCGGAATCTAGAATCTAGAATCCAAAATCCAAAATCTACGGTTCTACATCTTCAGATCCTTCTTTAGCTGTTTAACGTTCGATGGTTTTGCGAAGATCGAGTCGGGGATCTGGCGGTTGTGTTCGATCGATTCGTAGTTTATACGCGAGGCGTGTTTGCCGTTGGTGAAGTGGTCGATTATGAACGGGGCGTTTACTCCGTCAACATCGATGAACTGGGCGTAACGATCTTCTTCGTTCGAATCTTCTCCTTCTGACGCAGAACGTGTGTAGATGGCTTTCATCGGCAGGCCGGTGTCGGCGGCGAACTCGAATTCTACGGTTAGGCCATCGTTGTAGGTGAGTTTTACGACATCGTTTCGTTTTCCCAGCGTGGAGGGGCGTTTGCCGGCGTAGCTCAGCTGTGCTTCTTTACGCCAGTGGCCGCGGAGCAGGTTGTCGAGGCTTGTGCGGATGCCGAACTTGAAATTCTCAACCTGCTTCTCGCCCTGCAGTTTTATTACCTCGGCATCGCCGTCAAAGGTCCAGCCGGTCGATCCGACATTTGTCTGTACACTCTTTACACCGCCGCCCTTAAAGTCGGTCCGCTCCTTGTCCGGGAAAACGATAACGTCAGTGAATGATTGGAACGATACAACGGTCCCTTCCTTGATAATGCTGTATTTGCCTCGCCCAATCTGCGTGGTTATTTTCAAATATTTGTCACCGCCGAGGTTCTGGACCGCTTTTTGCAGGATCGCCTCTGGGTCTGGCGGAGCATCCTGTGAAAAGGCGGCGACCGCTGTTATCGTGATGAAAGCGGCCGCAAGGAACGCGGAATTTCGCAAAAGTCTAAAACTCATAGTTTGATCCGTGCCAGCTAGGGTTTGAAATCGTATTCGACAAACACCTGCTGTGAAACGGGCTGTTTGCTCTTTTTGTGAATGGCCGGCGTGAATTTGATGGCTTTGGCGGCCTCAATGGCTGCTTTGTCGAATTCGCGGGGCATATTACTCGACGCGTTGCCGACGTGCAGCTCACCGTTTGCCATAAACATTACGCTGACGACCACTTTGCCCTTGACCTTTTCCGCCCTGTATTTTTCGGGATAGACCGGCTCAGGTTTGTTGGTTATCTTCGGCTTGCTCACATTTTTGTCCGTGTCTTCGAAAAGGACAGTGACCTTATATTCCAGCTTTGCCTTCATCGCCGCCGGTTTTCCCTGAAATCGGGCGGGTTTGAAGTAGAGTTTTTGCAGCCCCGCACGCACGGCATCGCCCACGCCGTGCGGCAGGTCGTTTACGATAACCACGTCGCGCACCCTGCCGTCTTCGCCAAGGGTAAAGGTCGCGTTGACGGTGCCTTCCGCTCCGTTCTTGCGTGCCGCCTCGGGGTAATTTATCTCGATACCGCCCATCTCAGGCGGATCGGTTATCATCGCCGGTTCGAAGCTGTAAAGATATTTGAACGAAATGTCCTGCCCGTGAGCGGCGGCCGAGCAGAAAAGAAACGTGACGATCACGGCAATGCCGATGCGGGATCTTGCTGAGAGGTTTAACATACAGGTTTGGGTGAAATTTTGGTCTGGCAAAAGGCCGAACACTGGCATTCTACCCCAATTTTCCCGGCGGCCCCAAAATTCTTTGCAAAAAAGGACCTGGCCGATCTTTTGTTCAGCCAGGTCCTTGGATGCCGCAAATGGCTATATTGTCTCAGTTAAGGTGAAAATTATCCATCGGTTTGACCACGATGTCGTCATTGTCGGCATCGACCACAAACTGGCGCCCGAGTTTCCATTCGTTCGTGATCGGGAGTTTTACCTTCTGATCAATATGCCGTTTTAGAAAACGGGCACCATAGGCGGGCGAAAAGCCCTTTTCGGTCAGCAGATCAAGGGCCGACTCAGTGATCTCGACGACCTTGCCTTGCGATTCCATCTTTCGTCTTAGCTTGTTGAGATATATCCGGGCTATATCGCGGACCTCGTCCATCGTCAGCGGCGAGAAGACGATTATCTCATCAATGCGGTTGCGAAACTCGGGCGTAAAGCGCGTTTCCGCCGCCTTCATTACCTCACCCTTTATCTGCTTCACGTCGCCGAGGGTCTTTTGTCCGAAGCCGAGCGGCTTTTCAAATTTCTTGAAGCTTTCCGATCCAAGATTTGAGGTCATAATGACGATGGCGTCTGAAAGGTAAACCTTTTTGCCGCGGCCATCCGTCATCCAGCCTTCGTCAAACGCCTGCAGGAACAAGTTCATCAGATACGGCGACGCTTTTTCCACCTCGTCAAGCAAGAGGACCGTGTACGGATTGTCACGAAGCTGTTCGGTCAAAATACCGCCGCGTTCACTGCCGACAATGCCTCGCGGCATGCCGATGAGCTTTTCGATACCAACCGTGCCATCGCCGTATTCGGACATGTCAATCCGTACCATTTTGCCTTCGTCGCCGAACATAAATTCCGCAACGGCCTTGGCAAGCTCGGTCTTTCCAACACCGGTTGGCCCAAGGAAAAGCAAAACCCCATCTGGTGCGTAGTGGTTATCTTTGAGCGGGCCTTTATTGAGGCGAAGCCTTTCAGCAACGGCCTTGACCGCTTCTTTCTGGCCAATGACGCGCTTGCCGAGGTCTTCTTCCATCAACGCAAACCGGTCGGACGTGTCGCGATAGATCATGTCCTTCGGAATGCGTGATTCCTGTGAAATAACGTCAATAATGTGCTCGGGCAAAACGGTCAAACCGTTCGTCTCATTGATCTCAACCTTGACGGAAGCCGTGTCCAGCCAGCCAATGGCCTTGTCCGGCAGGTGAAGATTGCGAATATACTTCGGCGACATTTCCAGGGCAGTATCGATCGCTTCATCCGAGATGATGACCGAGTAATTTTTCTCAAGCCGCGGGCGGATGCCGACGAGGATCTGTTTGGTCTGGTCGATTGTCGGCTCTTCGACCTTGACCAGCCGAAAACGTCGCGAAAGGGCTTCGTCCTCGCCGATATATTCTTTGTACTCAGTAATTGTGGTCGCCCCGATAATGCGAAGCTCGCCGCGTGCCAGGCTCGATTTGAACATATTGGCAGCGTCGCTGGATGTGCCCATCGCCGCACCGGCACCGATTATTGAGTGTGCCTCGTCGATGAAAAGAATGATATTGTCCTTTTCTTTTACCTCGTCGATGATGCCTTTGATACGTTCTTCGAACATTCCGCGAAGCATTGTTCCCGCGACAAGCCCGCCCATCTGAAGTTGGACGATATGCGAATCGCGAAGGCGCGCCGGGACCTTTTCAGGCTCAAGCTCGATAAGCCGTGCAAGCCCCTCGACAACCGCGGTCTTTCCTACGCCAGGTTCGCCGACGAGCATTGGCGAATTTGAGCGTTCACGGTGCGAAAGTATCTCCATCATTTGCCGGATCTCACTTTCGCGGCCGATCGTCGGCGGGATCTTGTCCTCGCGCGCGAGTTTGTTCAGCGAAACGCCAAAATGGCGCAGGAAAGATGGCAGTTCATATTTTGCCCGCGTTCTTTCTTCTTCCTTTTCACGCTTGCGGATGCGAGTGCGGGCCGTTTGCGCGACCTCATCGGCCGGCACGCCCAGGTTCTGCAGGACATCGTTCAGCACGCTTCGTTCGTCATTTGATAGAACGTAAAAAATATCGCTGCCGTCGATCACCCTGCGGCCCTGCGAGCGGGCTCGGTCCATCGCGCGTTTGAACAGCTCCGTCGTTTCCGGCGCGATCCTGTACCCTTTGCCGGTGTGCTGCCGTCCGTTGGACATCCGCTTTTCGATCAAGAGTTTGACCGAACGCGGATCGACCGCAAGATCGCGCATTGTCGATGAGAACAGGTCGTCCTCCTCGGTCGTGACAGCGTGCAGGATGTGCTCGATAGCAACGTAATTCTGATCACGCCGCTTCGATTCATCCAACGCGGTTTCCAGCACACGCCTGCCGCTATCGCTGAATTTGTCTTTATAAGCGTCTATATCTGCCATAAATCTATATTAATTCCCTGTGGAATTGGATGCCGCGAAGCGCGTAAATTATGCCAATTGAAATTGTAGCACTTTAGGCTTGGCCGCTTCCAGAAAATTCAGATGACACAATTGCTCGGTCTGAATTCTCATACACCATGTGCGAATCCGTGTTTGCGCACTTTGTGTCACTAGCCTGGACTTTTGTGTTGAGAAAGGCGATTTACCACAAAGGTTCACAAAGTTGAAGTCGCAAAGGTCACGAAGTTGAAGGCCAAATTCACACTGGTCTTCGTCATGCAGGATGGCCTAATGTTTGGGTTCTTTGAGCGGCTCAAATTCCACCCGGTCATATATCTCATTCAGGGTTAGGGCACAGCCAACGCTTTCTATCTCGAACGAATTCGCCATCTTATTGAAACTCCGGTACACCCATTCGCCATCCGCCTGTTTTGAAAAATGTTCGACAAACGGTTTGTCCTGCGATACCAGAACATAATCCGTCAAGGTTTCATTGCCCATTCGATAGCGGGCAAATTTTGTCGTCCGATCGTACTTTTCAGTGGACGGCGATAATACCTCGAATATCACGCGAGGGTTTATCAGCACATCCGTTTTCTTATCGTGAAACAGCGGCTTGTCAC
>CAUJFK010000326.1 GCA_963169175.1 Acidobacteriota bacterium
CCCCTCCGCGCCCCCGCGCCGAATCCGGCGAGACCCCCGCCCCGAGTCCGGCTCCCGCCGTCCCAGGACCGGCCGCACCGCCGGTCTCGGATGCTCCAACCACCCCGCGCGCGGTGTCACCCCGCGCCTCCACCGCCGCGGCCACCTTGCCGGCCAGATCGGGATGTTCCGCATCGATGCCGCTGTCCACGATCGCAACGCTGATACCCCGGCCCGTAGCCGAACGCCAGTCGTCCGCCAGGTGCAAATACTGAGTACCCCGCTCAAACGTGCCGATGTCAGCCTCTGGAACCGTCGTCATAAGAAAATTTTGATCTAATGCCGGGCCTGGCCATTGTCCGGGGCGGCTACTGCAACTCTCGGGCAGCACACTCGCGGCCGCGGCGTTTCCTACAGAGTCAGAAAATTGCTTTCGCTCTTGGTGTCGGAATATCGGACGATCGATTCAAGCATTTCCCTGCACAGGACGCGCTCTGCCTCACCGCGTCCGGCAACCTCGCGGATCAGCACGGCAAGGTCCATCATCTCGCGATGCTCGGCTGAATCACGCAGCTCACTAAGCCATTCTCTGACAATACCAAGGTCATCCGTCGAATCATTTGTAAGGATGTTTTCGCCGAGGTCACGAAACAGTTTTGCCGATTCATAAGCGTTGACAAGCGATGCGATAGGCAACGCAAACGCCGCGGCGCGGTCCATCTCGGACGGCGTAAATGGCTCAAACGGAGGATCGCCCCGCCGGTTAATGTATTCCAAAACACCAATGACCTCGCCGTTATGACTAAGCGGCGTGGCAAGGATCATCTGCGTTGAATATCCTGTCCGACGGTCAACTTCCGAATAAAATGCTCCCTCTTCGCCAACATCCGCGACTGCCATTGGCTGGCCCGAAGACATAACGAATCCGGCGATCCCCTTTCCCGCGGGCACTTTGATGTTGATAAGTTGTTCGGCAACCTTGCCAATGGCCGAAAGGAACCTAAGATCGCCCTCATCACCATCGCGGATCAGGACGGAAGCCTCGTCTGAATTCAGTTCGGCTGCAGAGATCTCCAGCAAGGTTGCGAGAGACCGGGTAAGCGGTTCCGTAAGTACATCGGCAATATCTATGGTCTCGACCAGCCTTTTCAAACGTTTCTGCAGATCGTCGCCGTCGGATTCGCTCATCCTGTGATTTTTACGCAATTTCCGCGGATTTTCAACCCGTGCCTGATAAACACCGGAGCCATCGGATCCCAGGTTGACATAGGTTCTGGAATCAGGCGGCTATTTGACATTTACAGACCGCAAGCATTTTTGAATATCGGCTGGAGGCCGCATCGACGTGATGGCCGGATCGGCGAAAGGGCACGCCCTCCCGGACGGCGGAGATCTTATGACGCTCAAGAAGAGTTTTTGTGTCGTGGGCTTGATTTGCGTTGTTATCGTGCAGGCCGGGTCGGGCCAGGATCCTCGGTCCGCCCAGCTTACGCCTTCGGCAGATCCCTTCGCGTTGTCCTCTGGAAGTTCATTCTCAGCTTCCGGAAAAGGAACCTCGACGAAAGCCCCCGGGATCAAACCAGCAGCCATTTCCACCGATCTTACTGAAGCACTTGAGATAATTGAAAAAAATCACATAGCCGGAAAAGGCCTCAGCGTCGATGTGTTGATGGGTGCGGCCATTGCCACGATGCTCCATGCACTTGATCCGCATTCCCGTTACTACGACCGGGCCGAGTTCGAGGAGCTGCTCGGCGAGCACGAAAGCGAATATTCGGGAACGGGTTCGTCGATCGCCGGCTTTGAAAACGCTGGTTCCGTGGACACGTATATCGTTTCGACATTCGTCGGCTCGCCTGCCGCAAGGGCCGGGCTCAGATTCGGCGACAGGATACTGGCCGTCAACGGCCGAGGCGTTTCGGGAGCATCGCCGGATATTGTCCGCGATCTCGTTCGCGGCACGCGCGGAACAACGGTACGGCTAACGGTCGAACGAGCCAACAGCCTGGCGGTCGAAATTATCGAAATGCGTCGCGACCGCGTCCATGAGCCCGCGGTCCCCAAAGGCTTCCTGCTTGGCGGAAAAACAGGATATGTCGATCTCACAGGCGGATTTAGCAACGCCACATTCGGTGAGCTTGAGGCGGCGATCAATGATCTGAAACGCCGCGGGGTGACGTCGCTGGTGCTTGACCTTCGCGGCAACGGCGGCGGCATTCTCGAACAAGCCGTTAAGGTGGCGGAAAAATTTCTCCCGCCCGGTACGACGATCGTGTCCCAGCGGGGCCGTTATGCAGATGGCAATCGCGTGTGGAAGGCCGCGAAGCCGCAATACGAAACGATGCCGCTGGTCCTCCTGGTGGACGAGAACACCGCCTCGGCGTCTGAGGTCCTTGCCGGTGCGCTGCAGGACAACGATCGGGCACTGATCGTCGGCCGCAGAACATTTGGCAAAGGGCTGGTGCAAAGTGTGCTGAATTTGCCCGAAGGCTCCGGCCTGACACTGACCGCCGCCCGATACTACACGCCGACGGGTCGCTCTATTCAGCGCGACTACGCCGCAACCGGCCTCTATGATTACTATAATCACCGCACGGCCGAGATAGACAAGCCGCATTTTGCGGCAAAAACGCCGACGAACCGTATAGTTTACGGCGGCGACGGCATTGCACCCGATACGATCGCGGCCAATGGCGACCTGACACCCGAACGAATACGACTTCTCGATCCGATCTTCTTCTTCTCGCGTGAGCTCACCGCCGGACGATTGGATAAAGATCCGATCCTCGGCTCGTCGGCTACAATTGAGCGTCTCCGACAACGCGTCATCTTTGGCGAGCCGATAGTTGATGAACAGGTGCTTAGACAGTTTGGCGAGTTTGTCGCCGGGAACAAAGTTCAGCCTTCGCGGGTGGCAAGTCTGCAAAAGGAACAAGCCTTTGTTCGCCAAATGCTTGGCTACTATATCGCTCTCGGTGCTTTTGGATCTGAGACCGCCGCCCGCGTGCGGATAGAGGCCGACCCACAGATCGATCAGGCGCTGGACGCTCTCCCAAAAGCCGCCCAACTTTACGCGGCCGCCCAAAAGGCCCGCACATCATCCAAAAAAGAAAAAAGCTCGTTGAGTCTGGTTCTCAACGAGCAAAGGTAGAAACAGGAGGAATTAGAAAGACAACTCACCGCAGCAACTTGCAAAAACTACCGGAGATCGGCTTTCTCACTCAAATAGAGTGATGCCGTACCCGATTCAACGGTTGCACCCCAAACAAAAAAAGTTCCGCAGTTCGGCCGCGAAGCCCACCTTGGACGAAGCAATAGGTTTCACGAATCGGCGATAAAGTTCAAGAAAAAGAGCCCGCCCGAGAAACGGGCGAGCTCTGACCTGTCCTTTAGCTCCCCTAGAAAAGGAATCTAACTCCAAATCGCACGGCCCGCGGTGATTGATACAGCTGCGGCATACCGTAGCGTTGATCGAGCCGGTTTGTCGGATCGGCGTTGAAGCGATCAAGAATTGGCTGCAGAAGCGCTCCAGACGTATAGCCGTTTGCGTACAAACGGGCACGCTCACCGGCCGTGGCGGCTGGGAACATCGCGGCGTCATTCGGCCGGCTTGTCGATGTGTTCATTGTAGGATAAACACCGGTCACTGTGTCCTGGTCCCACAGATTAAGCAGGTTCAGGTCGAGGGCGACCGAGTATCGGCCATCGGCCCCGAATTTGACCCGATGGGTAAAGTTGACATCCGTCTGGCTGAACGTCGGACTTCTGCCAAGATCGCCACGGTGGTAAAAGACCTGCGGCGTAACGCTTGATTGGCCATAAATCGACGTAGTCATCGGGGTTCCCGAGCTAACCGTTTGGAAAAACGCAAACTCGGTCGAGTTCGCTTTACTTCCCATCCAATCGAAGATGTATGCACCGTAGATATTGAACACGTGCGGACGGTCCGTTGGCAACGGGCCATTGTCCGGCTTGCCTTCGGCGGTAAACCCGATGAACGGCAGGTCGAACGCACGGCTTACACCCGGCGAAAGGCGTCCGTCAACCAGGTGCGGTTCGTCCGAACTGGTAAGGCCGGTGTAATTGCCGTGGAGACGGCTGAACGTGTAATTCGCGTTGAAGTACCAGTGCTGCGAAAGCCGTTTTTCAAGCACGAACTCCAAACCGTCGTAGCGGCGTTTCGGGCGGGTCGATCTTTCGTAGCCGAGGTCCAGCAGCGTTTGCAGATGCAGCCCGCTTCCCGGATTGCCAATGATATAAGCTTCGCTTCCGGCCGAATTTACGATACCCGCATCCTCGACCGCTTCATCAACATTCTTATACGTGTAACGTGAACGGAACACATAATTCTTGCCAAGCTGGCGCTCGACGCCGAATGTCAATTCAGTCTGCTGGAACGGTTTCAGGTTCGGATCAACGGCGCCGTCCTCATAGGGCGATGCACCCGGCTCATTCGCGTTGACGCGAAGGTTCCGCTGGCACCGGCTGCGGGCACCCGCAACAATAAAACCTGTCGAGGGGCACGCGCTCGGGCCTGAGAATCCGCCGAGAACAACGTTAATGTCAAAGTTCGAGGCACTCTCACCCGGAAAGATCTCAAAATAATCTTCGAGGAAAATGTCACCGCCAAACAGCCCTCGCGGAAGGGCAAATTTGACACGATCGTAAAACTTGCCGTAGCTACCAAAGATCTTGGTTTTGCCATCTCCGAACGGATCATATGCAAACCCAAGCCGCGGAGCTATCTTGTCACCCCAACCGAAATCAACGCCGCTGGGAATGCCGTTGAATGTTGGAAGGTTCTCTTTCTCAAACCGGACGCCCAGGTTCAGGGTCAGTCGCGTGAACGGCTGCCATTTATCCTGAATAAATATTCCCTGGCTGAGGTTGCTTCCCGTACCGTTCGTCCCGGTCCGGCGAAATGAGGCAGAGCCGATCGCTCCAGGCGTGTCGGTAACACCCGGCTGAGTGCTCGAAATTGGCGTTCCGACAAAGAACCGAAGCTGGCCGATAGCATTGTTGCCCGACTGTACGTCGTTCAGGATGGTATATCGCTGATAACCACCCTTTAATTCATGGCGGCCGCCGCCGGAAAATAGATACGTACCCGAGAATTCATAGGTCTCACGGATCGAGATATCCTTTACGGTCAGCGAATTTGCCGCCGTTGTCGAACACGGGAACGGATCAGGATTGTTCGCCGGCGAACGATTGCACGAAGCAACGTTCACGACCTGGGGCACGAAGTAGTTGCCCAATTTTTCGTTGAGGAAACCACGGCTATAGCGTCCATCTACGACCAGGTTCGTGAGCGGAGTGTAAACACCCGAAAATGTTACAGCATTGGCATTCTGCCGACCGCCCTGTTTGCTTCGGAACTGATTTTCCGGCAGGATGCCGAGGCTTCCACCAAAGTTAGTTACGGGGATCCCGGCATTGTTAAAGACGTAAGACGATGAGCCTACGTTCGAGAATGAGCTGCCAGGCAAGCTTCCTTCCTGAACAACTGGATTCCACAGGAATGTGCCTGTCAGCCTCAAATTGTCGAAGGGATTTGCATCGAGCCGGCCGAAGGCGTATTCATACGTCGTCTTTCGGCTGTACTTCTCCGTCGCCAGCAGCGTTCTGGTTGCTGCGGGTTGGTTGCTAAAGTACTGCGTATTGACCTCAGTATTGAAGATCTGCGGCGAATAGCTGCCAAAAAACCATAGCTTGTCCTTGAAGATCGGGCCACCGAGATTTGCCGTAGGGAAATAATCCGTACCTTTGGTTTTCGGCGGATCAAAATATTCAGGACTCTGCGTAAAGAACGAAGAAGCAGCGCTCGTTCCGCCCAGCAGCGGCCTCGCATTGCCGTTGAATCGAGGCGTTTCTGCCTGGATGCCAAACTCGCCGTGGAAATCATTGCTTCCGCCGCGTGTAACCACGCTCACCACACCGCCGGTCGCACCGCCGTATTCAGCGTTGAATCCGCTGGATTTGACCTGTACTTCCTGAACAAGCTGCGTCGGAATATCGAACGTATCATTCAGCGTTCCCGTCCGGTAGTTGGTCACTTCCTGGCCGTCGATAACGAAAACGTTTTCGCCGCCCGAAGCGCCGTCAACCGAGAAGCCGCCGGTCCTGCTCTCAGGCCGCGTCCCGGGAACCGATTTCAAAAGGCTGGTGAATCCCGTTCCCTTCGGCAAAAGTTCTATTTTTTGCGCACTGATCGCGGTTTGAATACTGCTGTTTGTCGTATCCACCGGAGGTGCATCGGCCACGGTAACATCGACCGTGTTCGCGCTTCCGCCCGGGCTCACCGAAATGTTCAACTGCGTGTTCTGTCCGATAACCACAGTTACATTCTCGTACTTTGCCTCACCAAAACCGCCGGTTGGCGACGTAACAACATCGTATGTTCCGGGCGGAACCTGGATGGCGCGGAAAAATCCTTCTGCGTTGGT
>CAUJFK010000327.1 GCA_963169175.1 Acidobacteriota bacterium
AGACAACGAAGATAAAGATCGGCCCAAGCGGGACGCATCAGGTGACCGAGGATTACACGTTTGATGCTCAGACGGGACTCTTGACACGTCAGCAGGCAACAAAGAACGGCTCGGCGTTTATTGACCTGAACTACGACTACGCCCGAAATAATTCGGTTGGATCATTGAACGGCAAGACGGGGCATCTGACGAAGACGACGGACAATCTTGACAGTGGCCGGAACCGTGGGTACGAGTTCGATGTTCTAGGCAGATTGACGAAGGCGAAAGGCGGGCCGACCGGGAATCTGTGGAATCAGGAATACACGTATGATCGATATGGGAACAGGACCAATGTGACCGCTTGGGGAGTTTCGGATGACCAGGCATCGAACCCGATCCCCATCGATGGCATCCCAAACCTGACCTATGCCAACGAGACGAACCGCATCACGACAAGCGGCTATCAATACGACGTAAACGGAAATATGATCCGCTCGCTGGCGGAGGACGGTGTGACGTGGGTCAAATACGAATACGACGCCGCGAACCGGTTGAATATAATCGGGAAGGATGACGCGAACCAGACACAGCTTGAGCGGTTCCAATACGACCACACAAACGCCAGAGTCCAATCGCACGACCCGGCGACGAATCAGTACAAGACATATGTGAGCGCCGGCGGGACGACCCTGTCCGAGTTTACCGAGACCGCGATCAACGTTCCCGTGTGGACAAAGAGCTACACGTATCTGGGCGGCTCGCAACTGGCAACGATCACTCCGAACGGCGCAAGTGAAACGGTAGAATTCAACCACCCCGACCGGCTTGGGACAAAAACAAAGACAAACCAATCCGCCGGAACATCCACCGAACAGGCACATCTCCCGTTCGGCCGCCCGCTCGACGCGGAAACGTCTCCGCCAATGGCCGGCAACAATAAACGCTTCACCAGCTACGACCGAAGCTCGTTCACAAAACTCGATTACGCGGTGAACCGAACCTACGATTCAAAACTCGGCAGGTTCACTCAGGTCGATCCGATAGGCATGCAAGCCGCATCCCTCGCCGCCCCGCAAACGCTGAATTTATACAGCTACTGCGGAAACGATCCGATCAACTTTACCGATCCCAGCGGCCTATTTTTCGGAAGTTTCTTCCGCTGGCTGGGCAGGCTGATCATGAGCCTGTTCCGCTCACACGTCGCCCGGAGGATCGCCATCAGATTTGTCGTAAACTTTGCATTGTCAGGCGGCAACTTCGGCGTCGCAATAAGAAGCGTGATTCCTGACATATTGCAATCGACCGGACTCTTCCCCGATCCCCGCTCGACCGTACCGTGGCTGGCCGGAACCAGGCTTCCAATAAGCCTCGGAACGAGCGCCTTAAGCAAGTATATTATTTATGACTTCCTCGCGGTAGTTGATGATCCTAGAATCTTTGATCTGACATTTACGGCGATTTTGGACGCGTTTCAAGTACTGAGGTCCGACCCGAAATGCGCAAAATTGTTCGGGCTACTGGATAAAAAGGGCAGATTTAGCGAAGCAAAATTCAAACAACTAATAAAGGATGTCACATTTACTCCCGCCCCCAATTCTGGAGGCCCAATGGCTCAGACCCGTGGCAAAAGCATCACGCTATACGGAGGATTCTATCAGGACGGCCGATTTAGAGTGAGCCCCCAGCCGTACTCGCTTCAGAATCCACGTCAAGGAAGGGCACAGACGGTGTTACACGAGTTGGGCCATACCAAAGGGATTTTGATTTCTCCAGATGCGGCCGGACTTCCAAACGGTAAAAAATCCGCCTGGAAACCTAAATTTGAAAACAATAAGGGACAACTGCCGGGCCGGGCTAAATAACGTTCCCACGTCATATTAGGCGGATCATATGAAAGTACTGATTTATTCAGTGATCATTCTCTTATTTGCTTCGTGTGGCCCCGAAAGATCGAAGTCGCCGATCGATCAACAAACGAATAGCGAAACTACCGTAGAATCTGTATCGGTGGACTTCTGTGAATTGGTGGATAAGGCAGAGACATACAATGGGAAACGGGTGGAAACGAGGGCTATTTTGCTCGCTGGTTTCGAAAGCGCCTTCCTTTACGATCCCAAATGTGTCACGGACGAGAGGCTTGTTTGGTTTGTGATCAGCGAAGCTGGGGCGGAAAAGAAGTTGAGTGAATACCTTACTCCAGATACAACGGAATTTCGAGCCGTAGGATTAAATCGGGTGAAAGGAAAGTTTATCGGAGTGTTTCGAACACCGAACGGTAAAGGCTTTGGACATCTGAATTCGTCTAATTATCAGTTCGAAATTGCTGATGTTTACGAGCTACAACGGGTTCCCGATAGCATTCCGTACCCCTGGCCGAAACCGAAACCTTGAGCGCTAGAGACTGTCCAACCTATCCAAACGACGCAAACGCCAATATGATCCGCTCGCTGGCGGAGGACGGCGTGACGTGGATCAAAGACGAATAGCTTCGATGTCAATTGAGACAATATGAGAAAAAAATGGACGACCGGAATCGCTGTGGCATTCGTCGTGCTCTCCTGTTTATCCTGCGTTATCGGATGGGGACTTTTTCGCCTGTTTAAGGAACAGATCTTTCTACAAGCGTGTGGACAGGGCAGCACAAGCGTTGTTCGTTACCTTCTAAATGGCGGGGTTTCTGTTGAAGCTCGTGACGGGTGGAATAGTGGTTGCTTATTCTACGCTGCGGCGAACGGACGTGACGAGATCGTCACATTGCTGATCTCACGTGGAATCGATGTTAATTCGATATATCGAATGAATTTTACAGCACTTATGATGGCGGCTGCAAATGGTAAACTTGAGACGGTGAAACTTCTGATTCGTCACGGCGCAAACATTCATCTCCGCGATTCAAACGGCAAAACGGCTCTCGATTACGCGGCTGAACAAAAGCACCCAGAAATTGTCGAGATTCTGAAACAATCGGGCTATACTTCCAATTAGAACCCGTCGCGATTTGGACCCAGGGGACATCTTTGTCTTCCTAGGATAGGCTCAAACGGCCAAAATAAGGATGCTACGCGGGACATCTCAGATGACTGACGAGAACATATTCGGCCAACGGATTGGATTGCTGACAAATCAAAAGGCCACGAAGAACGGTTTGGCGTTTATTGATCGTTAGTACGAATACGCACGCAATAATTCGGTCGGCACCTTGAACGGCAAGACGGGGCATTTGATGAAGATCACGGACAATCTGAATAACGCGAAGAACCGCGAGTATGAATTCGATGTGCTTGGAAGATTGACAAAAGCAAAAGGCGGGCTGACGGGGAATTTGTGGGATCAGGCCTACAGCTACGACCGTTGGGGGAACAGGTTGACCGTTGCCGTTCGTACCGGAAGCGTCGCGGCCGACGGTTCGCCAATGCCGGCCGACGGCATTCCGAATCTTGCTTACGACAACACATCAAACCGAATCACAACTGCGGGCTACCAATACGACGTGAACGGCAACATGATCCGCAGCTTGGCCGAGGACGGCGTGACTTGGGTCAAATACGAATACGACGCCGCCAATCGTTTGAACATCATCCGCAAAGACGACGCCGGTCTAACCCAACTCGAACGTTTCCAATACGACCAACTGGGGCGAGTGCGGCTATCAAGGACACTTGAGAATATCGCGACCGAAGACCCTTACAACGAACAGCACGGGATAAAGGTCGAGACGCGTTATTCGACGGGCAATCCGAATAGTTACCAGATTACCTCGAACCCATTCCGTGCGGCTTTCGCAACGCAGGCAACGAACGAACCGACAATGGGCTGGACTCGCTCAAAGAGTTGGAACACGGGCCGCAAGAGCGAGGTCGAAACATTCTCCGGCTCCGCATTGCCCGCCCCGTGGGGAACGAACCCGGTTTCGACGGGCATCATCACAACCGACATTGACGCTGACCGGACGCTTGTTACCGATCAGGCCGGAAAGCAAAGGATCAGCAAGACAAATGCACTCGGCCAACTGAAAGAGGTTTGGGAGATACTTAGCGGCAGCGAGACGGGATCGGAGAGTGTCAGTTTCCCGAACACCGGCATCGCTCACGGTTTCAGGACCGCGTACAGCTACGACACGCTCAATAATCTCACAACCGTAAACCAGGGCGTCCAGACGCGCGCGTTTACATACGACAGCCTTTCGCGATTGCTGACGGCAACGAATCCCGAAAGCGGGCTGATCAGCTACGTTTACGATAACAACGGCAACCTCACGAGCAAGGTCGATGCGAGAGGCGTTAAGACGGATTATGTTTACGACGCACTGAACCGCGTCACGAATCGCAACTATTCATTGACCGGCGCGACACCGCCGAACTATCAAGCCACGCCGAACGTCAGCTATACTTACGACAATCTCCCGAACGCCAAAGGCAAGCTGGCAAAAGTAACAAACGGCACGGGCACAGACCGCTCGACAACGGAATACACGGCATTCGACATCTTAGGACGTGTGACGGCGAGCAGACAGACAACCGATAACGCGACCTACGGCAACGGCACGACCGACAGTTTGATGACGTATGGCTATAACTTGTCAGGTGCGTTGATCGAGCAGCAATATCCGTCAGGGCGAAAGGTGCAGAATGTTCTCGATGCCGATGGTTCGCTCGAATTGGCCGGCGGGTTGTCGTTTGCGGTGGTGCTGGTTGTTGGAATTTGATAGATTCAAACGGTTATGAACAATCGGATGAGAGTGTTTCAGGCGGTTTTTATTGTTTTTTCGCTGGCGGTATTGCCGGTTGCGGGACTTGGGGCATCGCCGGACCCGGTGCGGGGGAAGCACGCGATGGTTGCATCGCAGCATGTGCTGGCTTCGCAGATCGGGGCGGACGTGATGAAAAAGGGCGGCAACGCGGTCGATGCGGCTATCGCGGTCGGGCTTGCGTTGGCGGTCGTTTACCCTGAGGCGGGAAATATTGGCGGCGGCGGATTTATGCTGATCAGGCGGCCGGACGGGAAGGCATTTGCGATCGATTACCGCGAGATGGCTCCAAACGCCGCGGACCGCGACGTTTTTATCGGCAAGGACGGCAAGCTGATAGACGGCGAAGGCGGTTCGACCGTCGGCTACCGTGCGTCGGGTGTTCCCGGAACGCTGGCCGGGTTCGATCTCGCGTTCAAAAAATACGGTTCGGGCAAGATCAAGTGGGCCGACCTTGTCGAACCGGCCCGAAAGCTGGCGGCCGATGGGTATGTCCTTTCATATCGCCTTGCCAATCTGCTTCACGCCTATCGCAATACGCTGGCGCGCTATCCGGACAGCAAGCGGATTTTCCTGAATGACGGCAAGTATTATAAGGAAGGCGATCTTTTCAAACAGCCTGACCTTGCCGCAACGCTTGCACGGGTCGAAAAGGACGGAGCACAGGAGTTTTATACCGGCCGGACCGCTCAGTTGATCGCCGACGATATGAAGGCCAGCAACGGCCTGATCACGCTTGACGATCTAAAGAACTACACCGCAAAGGAACGCGAACCGCTCCGCAGCACGTATCGCGGATACGAGGTCATAACGATGCCGCCGCCAAGCTCAGGCGGGATCGTGATGCTGCAGATACTGAATATGATGGAACCCTTTGACGTAAAGTCGATGGGTTTCAATTCGTCCACCGAACTGCATCTTTATGCCGAAGCCTCGCGGCGTGCGTTTGCCGATCGGTCGGAGTACATGGCGGACCCTGATTTTGCCGAGGTTCCCGTTTCGATACTTGTTAAACGAACATATGCAGCGCAGCGAATGAGGTCGTTCGATCCGAAAAAGGCTACGCCGAGCGCTACGCTGAAACCGGGCGATCTGAACATTTCTGAAGGAACTGAGACGACGCATTTTACGGTCGTCGATCCGGCGGGAACGGTTGTGTCGAATACTTATACGATCAACGATCTGTACGGCTCAAGCGTAACCGCAAAGGGAACCGGAGTTTTGCTTAATGACGAAATGGACGATTTTGCCGCGCGTCCAGGCAAAGCAAATATGTTCGGCCTAATACAGGGCGAACGCAATAAAGTGGAAGGCGGCAAGCGGCCGCTGTCGTCAATGACGCCGACGATCGTTTTGCGAAAAGATGGTTCGCCATGGTTTGCACTCGGTGCCCGCGGAGGGCCGCGGATCATTTCAGCCGTTGTCCAAAGTGTGATAAACGTGATCGATTTCGATATGGATATCCAACAGGCGATCGACGCCCCGCGGATACATCATCAATGGCTGCCTGACCAGATCTTTTATGAACAATTCGGCATTTCAGCGGATACGATGAATGTGCTTTCATCATATGGTCATAAGTTCGTTGAGAAGCCGGGCAATATCGCGTCTGCGACCGCGATCATGATCGATAAAGATGGCGTACGGGTTGGTGCGATCGACTCAAGGAGTGATGGAGCAGCGGTGGGATACTAGCGCGATTGCGGATGGCGGATTTGGGATTGCGGATTCAACCCTGCAGGAGAGGCTGCGGTTTGAAATCTCCCATGTTCGAGATTGATCTCTGCACCTTTGGACAATCTTTCTTGTTCATCCTATTAGGCTATTCGGTGGTAAACAGTTACGAACCACAGAAGAAGATGAAGAAATCGGAATTTTGGAACAAGAGATTCGCCTCTGTTCGGCAATCCCAAATCCAAAATCCACAATCGGCAGAACCACCCCGTCAGCCGAAGTTGCTGCCACCCTTCCCTAGGTAAGGACGGGAGTTAAGAGCGTTCATCGTGATTTAATAATTTGGTCGTATTTTCGACCACGCTTCCGCGTTCGAGCAATTCGCCTGTATCCGGTGTTCGCCATGCGCCCTGCGGTGCGGCATAAAAGCCGGCAGGTTGTTGCTGTTGCGGCGGCAAGGCTTGGGCCGATGCGTGGCCCTGGATCATGTTCGGTTGGGGTAGAGATGCCGCGAGATCCATGCGTTTTCTCGACCCGCGCGAGGAAGGCAGGATTATCAGTGAGCCCGTCAGGATAGCAACGAATCCAAAGAATCCCATGGCAACACAGATCTCCGATACAGGGTCGGCATTGACTATCTCGCCCACGACGGCAAGGAATATGAACGCTATGAGCCAGAGAAACCCGAACGCGACCCCGTTCTTTTTATTGAAAAGCGTTCGTTTCTGCTCGA
>CAUJFK010000328.1 GCA_963169175.1 Acidobacteriota bacterium
TTGAAGCGCCTGTATAAACCGGAAGATGTGCCGGGCGACTATGTTCAGGAACTTGGTGAACCGGGTGAGTATCCGTTCACGCGCGGGGTACAACCGACGATGTATCGTGGGCGCTTTTGGACGATGCGGCAGTACGCAGGGTATGCATCGGCGGAGGAAAGCAACGCTCGTTATCGCTATCTACTAGAGCAGGGGCAAACAGGCTTGTCAGTGGCGTTCGATCTGCCGACCCAAATTGGCTATGACGCGGACGACCCGATGGCACTGGGCGAGGTGGGTAAGGTCGGTGTGAGCATCAGCAGTATTCATGATATGGCGCAGCTGTTCGAGAATATTCCACTGGATAAGGTTTCGACCAGTATGACGATTAACGCGCCGGCAACGGTGCTGCTGGCGATGTATATTGCTGTGGGTAAGCAGCAGGGTGTAAGCGTGGATAAGCTGCGTGGCACAGTGCAGAACGATATTTTGAAAGAGTATATCGCCCGCGGCACATATATTTATCCGACGAAAGCGAGCCTGCGGTTGATAACCGACACGTTCGCCTACTGCGCCGCTGAGGTGCCGAATTGGAATACGATCTCCATCTCGGGCTATCACATACGAGAAGCGGGATCGACCGCCGCCCAGGAACTTGCGTTTACGCTTGCTGACGGAATTTGTTATGTTCAGGCGGCCATCGATGTCGGGTTGAAGGTCGACGATTTTGCTCCGCGCCTATCCTTCTTTTTTAATTCGCATAACAACCTTTTGGAAGAAGTTGCCAAGTTTCGCGCCGCCCGGCGGCTATGGGCCCGCATAATGCGCGAACGCTTTAAGGCCGAAAACCCGAAGTCGTTGATGCTCCGCTTTCACACACAGACTGCCGGTTCCACACTGACGGCCCAGCAGCCTGAGGTAAATATTGTCCGCACAACAATTCAGGCACTCGCGGCAGTGTTTGGCGGCACTCAGAGTTTGCACACAAACTCAATGGATGAGGCTCTTTCGCTCCCAACCGAATCCGCCGCCCGCATCGCGCTGCGAACGCAGCAGGTCATCGCCCATGAATCGGGCATTGCCGACACGGTCGATCCGCTTGCCGGCAGTTACGCGATCGAAGAATTGACCACACAGCTTGAACACCTTGCGATCGAATATATCGAGAAGATCGACGGCCTCGGCGGAATGCTGCGGGCGATCGAAACCGGCTATGTCCAACGCGAGATACAGGAAGCCGCGTACGAATACCAAAAGGCTGTCGAAACAAAGGATGCGATCGTCGTCGGTGTGAACAAATTCCGGGCCGACGACACCGAGCCTATCCCGTTACTCCGCATCGACGAACAGATCGAACGCAGCCAGATCGAACGCCTGCGAGCCCTCCGCACACGCCGCGACTCGGCCAAAGCAGATGCCGTCCTTACAGCTTTGGGCGAAGCGGCGACCGGCACCGAGAACCTTCTCCCGCGGATTCTGGGCTGCGTCGAGGCCGAAGTGACCGTCGGCGAAATAAGCAACAAACTCCGCTCCGTATGGGGCGAATACCGCGAAGCCGTGACGGTTTAGGGCACACACTACTACCAAGGATCGGGCCTTAGGGCTTGTTCAAGTAGTCACGTTCCCGTATCGGCTTGTTTCGCAGATTTCGTGTCTTTTTTTCGTGCGATTCGTGGTCAACGGATCCGGCTTCGCCAACACGAAATGCACAAATCAAGAACGAAACCCGCAAAACAAAGAATCCTGCATTGGATCCGAAAGCACTCTGAACAGACCCTGATAAGACATGTGAAAACCTAATGACAAACAGTGTTTTCCAATGATATAATCTAACCACGGCTTTCCCTTGCCGCACTTCATCACTCCCGCCCGATCCATCTGACAACCTTGCCATGGACCAGCTAAATCAATATTTAGAACAACTTATCTCTACGTCTGGCTCTGAGCTGCGCCTCGAACCCAACGCCAAGCCATACGTCATTTCGGCCTCGGGAAACACGGAACTCGACAAAGTGCCGCTGCAGGGTTCGCAGATAAGCATGATGGTATTTCCGCTTATCCCGTTCGAGGTCAAGCAGGAATTGCCCAATCAGCCGTCGGTCCAGTTCGTTCATCCTAGCACTGTTGGCGAGTTTGATTTTGTAGTTCAAAAGACGCCGGCCGGATTCAACGTAACGATCAAGCCGGCCAGTTCGCCCGTCCGCCAGGCTGTCAGCCAACCGCCGGACCCGGATCCACATTCTCAAGCAACGTCCAACGGAGCAACGCTCGAATCGGCCGTACAGCCTGACGGCCTAACCTACGGGACGATCGATGCGGCCCCGGCCGGATCGATATTTGGAAACTCGAACGGCGCTGCCTCATTCGACGATTTTGCCGCCCAGTCAGAGAACGGGCCGAGCATTCCTTTCACATCCGAAAACCTCGAACGAGCAAAGGAATACATACCGCCTGTGGAACAGGTGACACCGCTCCCGGCGGAAGAAGTGATCCGCAACTCCGTCCGCGACCGCCGCGGGGCAGACCGAATGGGGTCAAACAACGAGATGTGCGTCCGCATGGAAGACCTTTTCCACGCGATGGCCGAAGCCGGTGCGTCCGACCTGCATCTCTCGGTCGGAATGCCGCCGATGATCCGCAAGGACGGCCGCATGCAAAAGCTGGAGTGTGCCGAAGGATTACTGAACGAAGATCTAATGAAAGACCTGCTGCATTCGATAATGCCGCAGCGGAACAAGGACGAATTCACCGAGCGGCACGACAGCGATTTCGCATACGAAATACCTGGACTTGCCCGTTTTCGTTCGAACATTTTTATGGACCGAAAAGGCATGGGAGCGGTCTTTCGTATTATCCCAAGCAAGATGACGACTGCCGAGCAACTCGGCCTATCGAAGGCGATAATGGGGCTGACCGAACTTTCAAAAGGCCTCGTCGTCGTCACCGGGCCGACCGGTTCCGGCAAATCGACAACACTGTGCGCGATGGTGAACAGCATCAACATGACGCGCGAAGATCACATCATCACTATCGAAGACCCGGTCGAGTTCGTCCACGAGAACATCAAGTGCCTCGTCAACCAGCGTGAGGTCCACAACCACACGATGTCGTTCAAAGACGCCTTGCGGGCCGCCCTTCGCGAAGACCCGGACATCGTCCTTGTCGGCGAAATGCGCGATCTTGAAACTATCTCGATAGCCATCGAAACCGCCGAGACGGGCCACCTTGTTTTCGGCACGCTCCACACGACAACGGCTGTCTCGACCGTTGACCGCATCATCGACCAATTCCCCGCCGACCGCCAGCAGCAGGTCCGCGTGATGCTAAGCGAATCGCTCAAAGGCGTCGTTGCCCAAACACTTTTGCCCAAAAAAGGCGGCGGCCGCGTGGCGGCGTTGGAAGTACTTGTCGTCACGCCCGCCATTTCTAACCTCATCCGCGAAGGCAAGACCTTCCAGATCGCCTCCGCCATGCAAACCGGCCGGTCCCACGGCATGGTAATGCTGAACGACGCCCTCTTCGACCTCGTCCAAAAAGACATGGTCGAACCACGTGACGCCTACCTAAAAGCCATCGATAAAACCGGCTTCGAAGCAATGCTGACAAAAGGCGGGTTTAAGATCTAAAGCAAATTGTTCTGATTCTTGCGAAAATTCAGTTGACCCTGTCCAGGGTCAAGGCATTGCCTCGCGCGCAGGGGGGGGGTTCCTATTCTTTTCCCAGAGTCCCAGCGATATTTCTGCGATTCTCGCAGAAGCGCGGATTTTGTTGATCTTGTCGCTGATCTCATCCGCCGTTCGTAGCGCGTGGTCGGCATAACCCTTAGCAAAAACGTCGATCGCCTCAAACACCGTAGAACGCGGGAGTGACGAGAAACCGCCCCACCAAGTATCCTCGCCACCGCACGAAAGTGGAACTCGGATCGGCACCGAGAAGCTCATCTCATCTTTCGGTTCATCCTTGTTAAGATTGGAGACCGCGTTGCTCAATTGTTTAATGGCCTCTTGCCAATCTGATTTGA
>CAUJFK010000329.1 GCA_963169175.1 Acidobacteriota bacterium
CGTATAATGCTGTATCTTCGCAAACGCGGCGGCGATGCTTGGCTGAAGATCAACGTCCGCCCCGTACCCGCGTGTGGCATCGAGGTACACATTTGGCGTGTTCTCGGGCATCAGAACGACCGCTTTGATTCCCAGGGTATTCGCCGCATAGGCGACCGCTTGCGCGTGGTTGCCGCCGCTGACCCCAACGACACCCATCTGTCGTTCCTCTTCCGACAGCCGCAGCATCTTATTGAATGCCCCACGCGGTTTGAACGATCCGGTCTTTTGAAATAGCTCGTACTTCACATAAACATCGAAGCCAAAAAGGTTGGTCAAAGTTTCGCTCTTTGTCAGCGGTGTTCGTCTGATGTACGGCGAAATAACGTCGCGGGCATCGTGTATCGCTGAAAGATCTATTCGGATATTGCCGACGCCGGCGGAAGGAGTTGTCATAGCCATCAATATACATCACGATACGATCACCGGCACGCTTGCCGAACGGTATTTGGCACGGCTACCATAAGACCGATGGCAGAAAAAGAATTGATGAGCCCGCAGGACATTCACGCCTTTGGGATCGAGATCGTGTTCAAGCAGCTTGAAAAGGACGGTTGGGTGATCCAGTCCGCGGATGTTGCGGCCGACATCAGAAGCGAACCGCAGATCGTCGCGGCCAAGGACGGGGAACGCGCCTTTTTTATTGTAAGGACCGGCCTACATCCCGGACGCGGGCGTTTTGAAGAAGGACAGGAGGCTTTCAACATTCTCGTCAATCACGCCGCTGAACACGGCGCGTCGTGTTATTTTGCAAGCGTTGGCATCGCAAACTCCAATGGAACGACAGATGAAGAGATGGCTGTCCCAGTCAAAGGTGTAGCGTATAACATTCAGTTCGATGGATTGATAAAGATGGCCCTACCCGGTGTAAACACAGATCAAGGGGACGTCTGATCGCTTCTCTTCAAAAAACCAGCCGCCCCCTTGTTACTCCACGCTATGGGCATGGAATTTGGGTAAGTTTGCAATTGAGAAATGATCAATGCACGGAGAATTCCGCAAAATTTCTCATATTTGTTTAATGCCAGTGTTATGGGTTGATTTCGGTAGGATAATATCGGCGATGATGGGATCGCATTCGCGGCGGCGAAAGCCGGACGATGAATGCGGTCCGATCGAGATCGAACAAGGAGGGAAATATCATGGCGGATGAAGGTAAATCCGGACACGAACTTTGCAATTGTGCGGTTTCAGGAGAGACGGAATACTGCAGTGACCACTGCAGCGAAGCGGCAGAGCAGGATATAGTGGAAATCTCCTGCGACTGCGGCCATCCAGGTTGTGACCGAATCGTAGCCTGATCAGTTGAGAAAGGGGATGTCTGAGAGTTTCTCAAGCATCCCCTTGTCTATTCAGCCGTGAGTTTAATTTTAAGTCGAATTGCGATTTCCCAAGATCAACCTGACAAGAAGCAGCAGGATGATCGCACCCAGGATCGACATGATCCAGCCTGCGGCGTAGTTTTCGCCGCCCCACAAGGCACCGCCGATCAGTGTTCCGATGAACGCTCCCGCAATGCCAAGCACCGCCGTAAGGATCCAGCCAAGCACTCCGTCAGGAAATGCTTCCTTTCCCGGAAGCAGAAGCCTGGCAAGTATTCCCACGATAAGCCCACCAATTAGTTGACCGATCATAATGACCTCCTTTTTTCGAACAAGATCGTCAATCGCTATATCTTAACTTTTACACCTATTGACCCGAGAAAGGCAAACACCTGTCCCAGGCAAAGCGGCTGTGTGGATACCTGAACGAACGACCGAGGCGTGTATTGAATGAATACGCGTATCTGCGGCTTCTTAAGAGTTTTGTTTGTTTTCCCGCTGATCGAACAGCGGAATAGCAGTTGCAATCCAACGGTGGGAACGTCGGTCGATTCTTAAATTTTAACTTGAGGTGAACGATGGGTATGGCGGAAGATAGGTCAGATCGAATTGGTAAAAGTTCGGCTCGCTCGGGTGAGCGGGCATTTTCATTTTATACGCGTTCTTCGAGATTGTGCCGTTTGATCATGCCATAAAGGCGCGGCCGATATAGTCCGAGCAGGTTTGCGGCCGCCTGTTTATTGCCTCGTGTTCGTCGAAGGGCGGCCAGAACTACGCCGCTTTCAAGATTGCTGAAAACGTCGTTCTGCTCATCACCGTCTGCCGGCTCGTCAAGGCTCTCGACAATTACCTTTCCAACCTGTTCAAACAATTCATCGCCTTTCAGGCCAGGAGCAAACACAGGCCGAATTCCGTTGGCTACGGCCGATCCGACATTCTGCGGCATCGAGGCGATCGGGAACTCGACCTGCGGTGTGGACGGGTCGTGCAGGATGTCGAGCAGTTCTATAGTGTCGCCCCGACTAAGAAGAATGGCCCGTTCAATTACATGCTGAAGTTCGCGAACATTGCCCCGCCAACTGTAATTCAACATCTGATTGTATGCGGACTGCGAGAACTTCATACGGTCGCGATTGTATTTCTCCGCGTAGAGTTCAAGAAAATGCTCCGCAAGCATTGGAACGTCTTCCATTCGTTCCCTTAGCGGCGGGATCTTTATCTCGATCGTATTGATGCGATAATAGAGGTCCTCGCGCAAATTTCCGTCCTTAATGGCGTCAAATGGATCGCGATTTGTTGAGCAGATCAATCGGAAATCGGCGTCCTGCGGCTTGTCGCTGCCGACCCGATAAAAAACTTTCTCCTGCAGGACCCTGAGCAATTTTGGCTGAAGGTCTATCGGCATTTCGCCAATTTCGTCGAGGAGCAAACTTCCGCCGCCGGTCTGGCCGATAAAGCCGACCTTATCGCTGTTTGCGCCCGTAAACGAGCCTTTCATGTGGCCAAAGAGTTGAGATTCAATCAGATCCTTTGGAAGCGCAGAGCAGTTGACTTTTACAAACGGCTTGTTCGCCCGGTGACTTTTGTAATGGACAGCGTTCCCGATCACTTCCTTGCCTGTGCCCGATTCACCGAGGATCAGGATGTTCGCATCCGACTCGGCCACATTCTCAATGATCTCGTAAATATTCTGCATCGAGCGTGCCCCGCCGATGATGCCTTCGTACGAGTTGCGGCTCGAAAGGCGTCCGCGGAGTTCCTCGATCTCACGGGCCTGCCTGGAATTGACCAAGGTTTGCTGCTTCTTCTCAACCGCATTTCGAACATCGACCATCAGGCCCTGATAGTTGCCGTCCTTGACGATGTAACCATAGGCGCCCATTCGGGTTGCCTCGATCGCCCGTTCGGCAGAGTCCTCACCGGTAACCACGATAATCTCGGTTGCGGGTGAAATATCTTTTGAGCGCCGGACCATCTCGATGCCGTTGAAGTCCGGGAGGTTAAGATCGGTGAGGATCACGTCATACTCGGCCGTCTTAGCCAACTCGAGGCCTTTTGCTCCGGTTTCCGCGGTATCGACCTGAAAGTTGTCCGAGGTCAAATGAAAAGTAAGCAGATCAAGCGCAAGCTTGTCATCATCGATCACTAAAGCGTGGTTTGCCATAGATTCGCTTCTGGTCCCTTTGTTTTGAACTGTCAAGATTGTATCAAATTCGGACGCTAT
>CAUJFK010000330.1 GCA_963169175.1 Acidobacteriota bacterium
AATCCGCCGCCGGGGTTGGACGCTGCATTGGCCGCCGTGCCTTTGGCCGAGGCGTCAAAACTGCCGGCGAGGATCGGTTATTTGACCAACTATAGCTTCCACATCTGGTACCAGATCGTGATCGAGGTAATGAAGCGCCGCGCGGCGCAGTATGGCGTCGAGGTGGAAATACTCGACGCTGAACTTTCGGTCGAGAAACAGATCGAACAGGCGCGCGAACTCGCGCCGCGGGTCGACGTGCTTGTGCTGACACCGGCGAATACGGCCGGGCTTGAAGAAGTGCTCGCGATCGGTAAAGCGGCGGGTGTCCCCGTTGTCGTCGAAGCAAATCCGGTCGAAGGCATGGCGACGATGGTAGCGATATGCGATTACGACGCGGGATTCGATCTTGGCGTTTGGGTCGGGAACAGTGTGCAAAATGCAGACGGTTCACCGCTGCGGATCCTTGATGTCGGGCTGCCGTGGCTGCGGCCCTGCCTGCTGCGAAGCGAAGGATTCGTCGATGGTGTAAGGAGCATTCAACCCGATGCGGTCGTCACCGCATCCATAAATGGAGAGGCAACGCCGAGCATCGCCCGAAAGATAGCCGCCGAAGCGCTTGGTGAAAAAGGCGATGTTGATGTCATTTTTGCAATGGACGACGAAACCGCGCAAGGGGCTTATCAAGGCTATCTCGATGCGGGATTTGATGCGAATACCGTTACCGTTGCCGGCTTTGGCCTGTCGGGCGAGCACGAAAAGGAATGGCTTATCCGACGCGAGGCGCTGAAAGTAAGCCAGGGAATGTTCCCTGAATATGTTGGCCTCAAATGCATTGACGGCGCCGTTGCATTGTTTGACGGACAGACGGTTTCGGAACGTGACGAAACCCCAACCGTTTCGCTGACGGCAGACAATCTTGAAAAATATTACCCAAAAAAGGACGGCGTTTGGACACCCGACCTGAGAGCGATCGCAGCGATCCCGACAAGAGGGACATGTACAAAGATATAAGGTGACAAGTTCGAAATAATTCGGAGGACCTGATGAAAAATCCAGCATTACATTTTATTCAACGAGCGACGGCCGCGGCGGCGATCGCTGTAATTTTCGTGTTCTCAGCATTCGGACAGTCAAATACCGGCTCGATAACCGGAGTGATTGCCGACCAGAATGGCGCGGTCGTCCCTAACGCAACAGTGACCGTGACCAACCAGGGTACGAACGAAAAGCGTACCGTTCAGGCTGACGGCGTCGGACGATATGATGTGCCCTCGCTGCCGACCGGCATTTACACCATTGAAGCTTCGGGTTCCGGTTTCACAACTTCGAGCGTGAAGGGCCTAAGGCTTGCCGTGGGCGAACGCGCCCGTGCAGACGTAACGCTGGCCGCCGGCGGCGTGGCGGCGGTCGTTGACGTTGTCGATCAGACAAGAGTTGATACCGAGACATCGACAATAGGCGATACGATCGACACGAGCCGGATCCAGAATAATCCGGTAAACGGGCGTGATTTTACCGGCCTTCTTGCGACCGTGCCCGGTTCGGTCCAGAGCACGAACCAGTTTCAGACGAGTATCAACGGAATACCTTCGACCTTTGGCGGAGCGAGCGTTCTGGTCGATGGGATCGACGCGGGCCGCATTGATCTGAACGGAACGTCGAATGTGCTCGGGCGCATTGAATCGCGCGTCAATCGCGTCAGCATGGATAGCGTGCAGGAAGTGCAGGTGCTCGAACAGAATTACTCTGCCCAATATGGTGATGCGCTCAGTGCCGTCATCAACCCGATAACAAAATCAGGCACCAATAACCTGCACGGCAGCGTGTTCGATTATTTTAGAAACGAGAAGCTCGACGCCAACGATTTCTTCAACAATGCCCAGGGTTTTCCGCGTTCGCATTTTCGGCTTAACCAGTTTGGCGGCAATGTGAGCGGGCCGATCATAAAAGACAAACTCTTTTTCTTTGCAAATTATGAGGGCGTACGACAAACGCGCGGCCAGCTCTTTACGGCTCTGACACCGACCCAGGCGTTCAGGAATTCGATCGCCGCGCCGTTGGTCCCTGTCGTTGCAACCTTACCTCTACCGACCGTGCCTTTTACTTTCCCGGGCAACCCTGCCCCGAGTACGGACGTGGGCTTTTTCTCAATACAGAAAGACGGGAAACTGCGCGAAGATACCGGTTCGGTCAAGATCGACTGGCAGCAAACGGACCGCAGCCGTTTCTCAGCCCGCTATAACATAAACGATTCAAAGACGACCACACCATACGGTGTCGGGCTGGACCAAGCCGCAGACGGGACATTGCGAGTTCAGCTTTTCAAGCTGTCGCATGATTACGCGTTCTCGAGCAACATAGTTAATGAAGCGGCATTCGGCATCAACAACAACGAAACCCGGCCGACGGGCGGGCCTTCGCCGTTCCCGATATTCAGTTTTCTGTTCTTTGATTCGGCAGTAGCCAATATCGGCCCGGCCCAGTTCGATCAGTATCGAACGGGAACTGTGTATCAGTTTCTTGATACGCTCACGATGGTCAATGGCGACCACTCGCTAAAAGCTGGCATCGACATCCGCCTCAACCGCCGGGCCGCGGAATCGAAACGGCAAACGACCCTTCAGTTTGCGTCATTGAACGACTTTAAGAACAACCTCCCGTTCATTATCTCGACTGGCGGCAACCCGCTGCTGCATTTTGCGAATGAGAATTTTGCGTTCTTCGTCCAGGATGACTGGCGGGTGCATCCGCGGCTTTCGCTAAATCTTGGGCTGCGGTACGACGTCAGTA
>CAUJFK010000331.1 GCA_963169175.1 Acidobacteriota bacterium
GCCTGAATCAAACCGATCCGAATGGGCTGAACGATAATTCGAGCACGTACCGCGAGTACAGAACAGGTAAGGGCCTGGGCTATTCCGCCAGCATTGACTACGGGACGGATACGCATGGATGGTTCGTCGAACTAGGAGGCCGGAGCACGGATTACCGGGCCGATGCGGGGTTCACGCGGCGTGTTAATACAAATTCCGCAGTGTTCTTTAACCGCTTCAGCACGAAATCCGATCCAGATGCAACTATCATTCGTGCAAACTGGTCGCAGTTTACCGGAGTTGATTACGACTGGAGCGGCAGGCTGCAGAGCTACGACGTCGGCACGAACCTCCAGCTTAGTTTGGCCCGGTCGATATTTATGAGGTTCGAGGCCGCTGCGTCATATGAAAAGCTGTACGAGGAAGAATTTGGCCTAAAGCGCTCAGCTACACGCGTCGGAACATTTTTTGGGGCACCGACTCGATCAGTCTGGCTGCAGTCCGGCTCGGTTAATTTTAACCAGACGCTGAACGAAAAACTCAGTTACGGCTTTTTTGTAGGCTCCATACGAAACGCATTTGATTTCTTCTATTTCGAGGACAACGGCCTTCAGAATCCGGGGCCCGGTTTTCAGTTCGATGCCGAGGCGTTTGTTGAATACAAGCCGATCGCCCCGTGGCGAATGGAGCTAAGCTATCGAAAGAGCCGGTTGGTCCGCAACGACAACCGAGTTCGGGCGTTCGATTCAGATATTGTCAGTATTCGTTCTACCTACCAATTTACCCGATTCATCTTCACGCGGCTGCGGCTTGATTATGACGGCGAAAGCCGGAATACCAGCGGCCAACTTCTGTTCGGTTGGACGCCGAGCCCCGGAAAGGCCCTTTATGTCGGGTATAACGATGATTTCAATTACAACGGTTTCAATCCGTACACGGGACAGAGAGAGCAGGGTTTTCAGCGAAATGGCAGAACCTTCTTTATAAGGCTCTCATATCTTTTCCGGAAGAGTTTTGGATAATTTTGTTTGCTCCTCCTAATGCAAACTCTGCGGCGGCCGGAACGTGCCAACCAGGCCGCCATTTTTATTAGAAACTTAAACGGCCGCATAAAAGCTCTTGTAATTTCTTAAGCGGTCGTGTATAACTAGTACGGCGATTTACAGTTCCATTACCGCAAGACTCAATTCCTGAGGAGATCAAATGAAGCAATCAAAGAAGTTGTTAGCTGGCGTACTCTGTCTTTCCCTTAATTTGGCGGCATTTTTGATGATTCCCGCCCAGACGGCCTACGGCCAGGATTCGAAAGCGGCCCTTCAACGCGGGTATAGGACCGGATATTCGGACGGTTATATGGCGGGGTACCGTGATTCGCTGGACAAGGCGGTCCGCGATTTTGCTGTCCATAGCGACTACGACAAGGCAAGCCGCGCATTTAACAAGGAATACGGAGCACTTGATGATTATCGCGATGGTTATCGCCAGGGTTTTGAGCTTGGTTACGCCGCGGGTTATGACAAAAAGTCTTTTGAGGCGAATATCACGTAAAATATCGGCCGCCGCGGCCTAGGACCGGTGACTCGCAGTTCAACTGCTGCGATACAGCCGCCGGCAGATGTTTCCGCGCCAGTGACGCCGCCGATTCCGGCCGCTTCAATACCGACGCCGTCCGTTACGGCAAGTTCAGCGCCGGCTCCAACGAATACGCAAATCGCGGCAACCCCATCGGCCGACCAGGGATATTCTGATAACTCTCCGAACGCCGCGGCGCCTGGTTCGTATGTGAAAACCACGTTCACACCCGTCAGCGACGCTGAAATAATTATCCCGAAGGATACCGAGCTTATACTCGAACTGAGCCAGCCGATAAGCACGCAGACCGCAAAGCAGGGCGATCGATTCACGGCAAAGATCATCTCACCGACCGAGATCTCAGGTGCCGTGATCGAGGGCCATATTTCAAAGATCACGAAACCGGGCAGGCTTAAACGGCGGTCCGAGATGCAGCTTTCCTTTAACCGGATCATTCTGAACGAAAGCCGCTGGAGCAATTTTGACGCCGTATTGACTGAGGTGCTTCCCGTCAAGGGAGACAACGTCAAGAGTGTTGATAATGAAGGTATGGCCGTCGGAAAGAGCACGTTCAAAGGTGATGCCGTCAAGATCGGTGCCGCAACCGGAACCGGCGTGACGATCGGTGCGATCGCGGGCGGGCCTGTCGGAGCGGCGGTTGGTGCAGGCATCGGTGCCGCATTTGGCGTAGGGGCCGTCGTCATTGAACGCGGAAAGCACATTAAACTAAACCCAAATCAGCAACTGCGGATTCGCACATCATACGAGACGCGGATCAGATAAAGTATCAAGTGCAGTCCAGGCGGACTCCGTTTACTCCACGAACTCCACGATCTTATCGACGGGATCGTGGAGTTTTTTTCTCAGTCCGTTATCCACAACCACGGTCTTCGTAACCGACTGATTCGCTTAAGGTTTTAAGCATTCGCTTTAAGTTTTTCCACAGTTTGCTGTGGAAAACCCGATACTGTAGATCGATACCGCCCGATCGGTCATCCATGCCGCAGGCGGCAGCGTATCCGCAACGGTGACTAAGGTCACTCGGCTCGCGTTTTGATGAAAGTATGATGGTTTTCGGGCAAGTCCAGGCTTAAAAGGACCGATTGGCACGGTCTATGATTGCGGCTTGGGCTTCGGTCGGCTAAAATTATATAAGCGAATGAATTCTATTTCATACAGGATAAACAAGTAATGAGCACAGGAACAGAAACAACCGCAGCCAGCGAAGGCTTGCGAGGCGTTGTGGCGGCGCAAAGTGCGATCGGCGACGTTAATGGTATTGAAGGAAAATTAATTTATCAGGGATACGATATACACGACCTGGCCGAACACTCAACGTTCGAAGAGGTCGTTTATCTTTTGTGGCATGGAGAATTGCCCAAGCAGGCAGAGTTCGAAGGGTTCAAGGAGCGCCTGCGGAGGAATTATGAGGTGCCGGCGCAGGTCATCGATACGATGAAGACGTTCCCGAAAGATGCCGAGCCGATGGATGTTCTCCGTACCGCGGTCTCGTCGCTGGATTTTTACGATGGCAATGGCCACGGGACCGACCGCGAAACGGCCACGAAGGCCGCGATCAGGATAACCGGCCAGATCGGAACGATAGCCGCAGCGTGGGACCGGATACGAAACGGCAAAGATGCGGTCGCCCCGGACAAGAGCTTGTCGATAGCGGAGAATTTTCTATATATGCTCCGCGGTGAAAAACCGGATGCGGAAGAGGCGAAGATGTTCGATACCGCCTTGATCCTGCACGCGGATCACGAACTGAACGCATCCACGTTTACCACACGCGTCGTTGCCGGAACACTTGCCGGCATGTACGGTGCGGTCACGGCCGGCATTGCGGCACTGGCAGGGCCGCTGCACGGCGGTGCAAATACCAATGTGATGAAGATGCTCATTGAGATCGACGATCCGGCGAACATTGATGCGTGGGTTGAAAACGCGCTGAATGAAAAACGCAAGATAATGGGCATTGGACACGCTGTTTACAAAACGGAAGATCCGCGTGCCACATGGCTTCGAAAGTTCTCCAGGCGGATGGCCGACAAGACCGGCATATCGAAATGGTACGAAATGTCGCAGCGGATCGAGCAGCTTATGCTTGAGAAGAAAGGTATGTACCCGAACGTAGATTTTTACTCGGCATCGACATACTATCTGATGGGCATTCCGCTCGACCTTTTTACACCGATCTTCGCCGTTTCACGCATCTCCGGCTGGACGGGCCACATTTTGGAACAGTACGCGAACAACAAACTGATCCGCCCGCGTGCCGAATACATCGGCAAGCGCGACCAGAAGTACGTGCCGATAGCGGAAAGGTAGATCGCGCTCGGGATAGATCGTTTACACGAAAGGCTCCGGGGTTCGTCGGGGCCTTTCGTGTTATAAGATCAGCTTTTTTCCGGCAGCCAGACGCCGAAGCGGGAACGGCCCGAGAACCGGGTAAGGTCATTGGCTTTTGACTAAACCGAGTAAAAAGATTAAAAAAACTTAGGGAGCCCACCCTAAAGAGTCCTCGATTCGCGCATTCAGATGACTTACTTACAGGCAATTATCCTTGGGATCGTTCAGGGACTCACTGAATTTATACCGATCAGTTCAACGGCGCATCTTGTATTTGCCAGCCGCTGGACCGGCATTTACGGTGGCAACGCGACCCAGACGACCGCGACGATGGCTGTGATCCAGCTTGGCACGCTGGCGGCTGTATTTGTTTATTTCGCGTCGGACATTTTCGCCATCACGACTGCATTCATTCGTGACCATTGGGCCGTAATTAGGCGCAAACGGGGAATTATGCACTCGGGAACGCGTGGTGTTCGCCCTATCTGGCTCTCGCACGAGGCGTGGCTCGGCTGGCTGATCATTATCGGCTCGATCCCGATCGGCATTGTCGGGATAGTATTCAAGGACTTTATCGAAGGCCAGGGGACGAAGAATCTTTGGTTTATTGCGATCATGCTTATAGCTATCGCCATTGTCCTTGGCGTTGCCGAATTGGTGGGCAGCCATCGGAAAACGATGGAACACCTCGGTGTTAGCGATGCGTTGATCGTTGGCTTTGCTCAGGTACTTGCCCTTATCCCGGGTGCGAGCAGATCAGGCTCAACCATCATGGGCGGCCTTTTTGCGGGACAAACCCGCGAGACCGCGGCACGGTTCTCATTCCTTCTTTCCATTCCGGCCATAACGGCAAGCGGCCTGTTGGAACTCCGCGAAGCATGGAAGATATTGCCCGATGAAAGCTTTATGCCGCTTCTTGCCGCGACGATAACCGCCGCTATCGTTGGCTATCTTGCGATCTGGTTCCTGATCGCGTTTCTCCGCAAAAATTCGACCGGTATCTTTATCGTTTACCGGCTGATCCTCGGTACAGCAATTCTCATCGCGCTCTGGTTTGGATTTGTGAATCCTACTGTAAACTAAAAGCAAGTTTGCGTTACAAGCGTGATGAATAAGCAATGGAACATAAGAAAGCATGACTACGACAAGGTCAGTGAGCTTTCGTCAGCAATAAACGTTCCGCCGCTCGTAGCGGCTCTGTTGATCGCGCGAGGGTTTGCCAGTGAATCGGATGCCCGCCTTTTCCTTGGGCCGGGCCTTGATGATCTGAATGACCCATTTCTGTTGAAGGGTATGGCGACGGCCGTTGCCCGTGTGCGGGCCGCGATCGCCGCCGGCCAGAAGATACTCGTCTGGGGCGATTACGATGTTGACGGCACCACAGGTACGGTCCTGTTGCGTAAGGCCCTTGCCTCGCTTGGTGCAAGCACCTCATTCCATATTCCAAACCGGTTTACCGAGGGTTACGGCCTGAATCAGGAATATCTCGCGAAGGCGAAGGCCGATGGTGTGGGCCTCGTTATTACGGTCGATTGCGGAACACGAAGCTTTGACCCGATCGCCTGGGCGCAAGAGAACGGTCTCGATGTCATCGTCACTGATCATCATCTTTCGGACCCGGAACGGGGAATACCTGCTGCCGCGGCGGTCGTTAATCCAAATCAGGCAGGGTGTGAATATCCTGACAAACAGCTTGCCGGTGTCGGTGTTGCACTGAAGCTTGCTCAGGCCCTGATCGGTGACGGGGGCCATCCGGAGCAGATGAACGAGTTTCTTGAGATAGCCGCGATCGGAACCGTTGCCGATGTGATGAAGCTGACCGGAGAGAACCGGTCCATCGTCTCGCTCGGGCTTCGCCAACTGACGCGCACACGAAATCACGGCCTCCGTGCCCTTATGGAAATATCGGACTGCACGGCCGAAATGACCAGCCTCCACATTGGCTTTCGGATCGCTCCGCGAATAAACGCGGCCGGCCGGATGGATGTTGCCCGACATGTGGTCGAACTGCTCGAATCGGCCGAACCGACGGCAGCCCGACGCTTTGCCGGGATACTCGATAGCCGCAACCGCGAACGGCAGAAGATGCAGCAGGAGATCACCGAAAAAGCATTGTTTGAGGCGGTCCAGTTTCCTGATAATAAGTTTGTTGTCGTTGGCGGCGAGGGTTGGCATCGCGGCGTGATCGGGCTTGCGGCGTCGAAGATCGCCGAGAAGCTGAATAAACCCGCGATCGTACTCTCCATTGAAAACGGCGTTGCACACGGAAGCGCCCGGACGGTCGGCGATTTCCATCTTCTTAATGCACTTGAGAATTGCTCCGATATTTTTGTTCAGTTCGGCGGCCACGCGGCGGCGGCCGGACTTCAAGTTGAGACGAGCAGGCTTGATGAATTGCGGGAGAGACTGAATGAATATGCTCGCGGCTTACTTGGTGAAACGGACCGCCAGCCTGTGCTGAATATTGACGCAGTGGTCACGCCCGAAACGCTCGGCCTCGACCTGCTCGATCGGCTGGCGTGCCTTGAGCCATTTGGAGTCGGAAATCCAAAGCCTGTTTTCGTCACTCGCGGACTAACGCTGCTCCGGGATCCGTTGGTGATGAAAGAGCGACATTTAAAATTTGATCTTGTCGATGCGAACCGCAAACGGTTCGAGGCAGTATGGTGGGACGGCGTCGAGCGATCAAATGGGCAAACTTTCGCGCCCGGTTCCGGCATCGAATTGGCTTACACAGCCGATGCCAATACATGGCAAGGCGTACGGCGATTGCAGCTTGTTGTCGAGGACCTGGACATTCATACTTAGATAGGCGTGGCGGTCAAAAAGAACGAAACAGTCAAACAATATAAACTGCGTGCGCGTCTGCCGAAGATACTTGGACTCGCGGCCGCGGCGGTTCTTGTTGTAGCGACCGGCCTGATCGCGTATTCGATCTTTTTTCGAAACTCCGACCCAACCTTCAGGATGTCCAATTTCCCCGCGAACTTGTCCGAGGATGTGGTCGCCACTGTCAACGGTTATGAGCGGAGGGAGATGGACGGCCAGCGAACTCTCTATTTTATACGCGCGGACAAGGCGACGTCATTTTCGGACAATCATCAGGAACTTGAGAACGTTTTTCTGGAAGTATTCAGTGAGGACGGAGCTTCGTCAGATAAGATCTCGGCGTTAAAGGCCGTTTACGTGCCCGCCGACAACAAGAATTTCACGGCCTATTTTGCCGGATCGGTCAATATTGATACCCGCGACCAGCTTAAGGTCAAAACCGAACAAGTAACGTACACAAAAGAAAATGAGATCGCTACGGCAGAAGAGGCGGTCGAATTTGAACGGTCGAACGTCCGCGGCAAATCGTTCGGGGCGATCGTGCGCGTTAGGGAGAAACAGGCCGAGCTGCTCAAGGATGTTGAGATCCATGCTGACGGCGAATCAGGCAATGAGCGATCGACGCTCACGGCGGGGCATGCCATTTACGATCAGGGGAACGAGCGGATCGATCTTTCAAGCAATATGACGGCGGCAATGTTGTCTGTTCCAAAGGTTGGCGGCCCGGTACGGTCCAGCAACCTGAAGGCCGGGCGATCGACCGCTTTTCTGGCGGCCGCTACTGACGAGGACCGGAGCGTGGATAAGATCGAGCTTTTTGATAACGTCCATATCGAAAGCCGCGAGGGCGACGGGCCGCTTACCAAAATAGAGGCGCAGTATGTTCATTATCAGAAGCCGATCGACCGTTTCGACCTGCGCGGCGGCGTCAATATTTTCACCGAAGGCGGTCCTCATCCGACCGAGGTGCGAGCTGATAATGCCGTTTACGAACAGGATGACGGGCAGATCGACCTGACCGGCAATGCGTCGGTCGCTCAAGGTTCAAGCGTCGTCAAAGGAGGCTTGATCCACGCCGAACTGAACCCGGCAAAAAAACTCAAACTGGCGGAGGCTTCTGAAAACGCGTCGGTCAAACAAACGACCGCTGAACGCACGACCGAAGTGGCGGGCCCGAAAATCAAGGCAGCGTTTAGCGATGTCCAGTCACTTACCGCTGCTAACGTCATCGGCCAGGGCCACGCCGTGCTTACGCCGACCAACCCGGGCGATTATACAAAGCTGAGCATGTCCGCAGAACAAGCGATCGACGTTGCCTTCAAAGGCGAAGGTTTGCTTGACAAGGTCGTCACGAAAGGCCGGACGAACATAAAAATGGACGTTCCAAACCGGTCGCCCGATGCCGCGAACAAATCCGTGACAGCTGATACGGTAACCACTCAATTTGCGGCAAATGGAAAGGACATCAGCCATACGGTCGCGGTCGGGAATGCTCAGCTTGTTATTTCGCCTCTTGCCCCTTCGGAAAATAATTATCAAACGACGGTAAATGCACCGAAGTTCGATTGCGAATTTTTCCCGGCCGGAAGCGATCCAAAGACGTGTATTGCCGCGACCGCGGTAAAGACCGTGCGTGTTCCAACGCAGCCTGCCGCCGATCGCGGAACCCAGACGTTGACGTCCGACAAGCTGATCGCAAACTTTGATGCGGGATCGCGCGAGTTGGCCGCTCTTGAGGCAACGGGAAACGCAAAGTTTAACGAGCGCGACCGCAACGGCACTTCGGAGAAGATCACCTACACGACGGCAGACCAGACCGTGCGGCTGCGCGGCGGCAGTCCGAATGTTTGGGACAGCAAGGCCCGGGCAAAGGCCCCGGAGATCGACTGGAACACCCGTGACGAAGTGTCAGAACTTCGCGGCGGTGCCAGTACAACGTATTTCAGCGTTTCAAACACTGGCGGTGCGGCCCCGTTCGCACAGTCGGAGAAACCGGTTTATGTGACGGCTGACAATGCCCGGTTTGACCTTCGTGCCGAGGTTGCTGTCTTTACCGGCAATGCCCGCGGGTGGCAGGACAAGAATTATGTCCGGGGCCATCGTTTGACGATGTCGGAAAAGGACGGACGTTTTGTTGCTGAAGAGGGCGTGCAGAGCCTGCTGTACGATGCAAAGAGACGTGAGAACGGCGTCGAGACTAATCAGCCTGTCTTTGTTTCGGCACAGAAGATGGTTTACACACGAGATGACCGGCATATCCGATATGAGAACAACGTTGATATCCGCCAGGGCAAGGATCGGATCACCGGCGGAACAGCCGACATTTTTCTTAATGAGAACGACGAACCTTCAAAAACCGAGATCCGGCAGAATGTTGTCGTTACACAACCAAACCGGCGTGCGACAGGCGATTACGTTCGCTATAACGCCGATAGCGAGGTCATCTTTCTGCAGGGCGATCCGGCAACAGTCGAAGATGCTGAGCAGGGCCGGACACAGGCTGCACAGATCACTGTGAACGTGAAAGAAAACCGGTTTGTCGGTGCGGGGCCTTCAAAACAGAATTCCGCCGGCCGAATGCGGTCGGTGTACAAACCGCAAAATCAGTAGATCTGCACGTCTCTGTATTTTGGAAATTGCATTGATAATTTACAATAAAGGTTTGGCAATTTGGAGATCGCTGATCGTTGACTGTGGACGCAAGACCTCAAAAAGAACCGGCCGCCGTTAACGGGAATTCCGCCAAGGCGGGTGAAAGATCTGTTGCCGCCGAGCACCTGCAGAAAACCTATGGCCGCCGGCGTGTCGTGGATGACGTGAGTTTTTTCGTCAACCGCGGCGAGGTGGTTGGGTTGCTCGGTGCGAACGGTGCCGGGAAGACGACCAGCTTCCATATGCTGGTCGGCCTTGAGACGACCGAACGCGGCCATGTCTATCTAAACGGGCAGGATGTAACCAAACTGCCGATGTATCTCCGGGCCCGGTTGGGGCTTGGGTATCTGCCGCAGGAGGCGTCGATCTTTCGCAAGATGACAGCCGAGCAAAATATCCTCGCGGTACTCGAGACGATGCCGATGAAACGGGCGGAACGATTCGAACGGCTTGACGAACTTTTGGAAGAATTCGGCGTCACTCATGTCCGCCGTACACGCGGTGATGCTCTTTCGGGCGGTGAACGCCGGCGTGTCGAGATAGCCCGCTGCCTGGCTACGGAGCCGCAATTTATTTTGCTGGACGAACCTTTTGCCGGCATCGACCCGCTTGCGATAGACGACATCCGCGAAATAATTCTCTATCTCAAACAGCAGGGAATCGGCATTTTCATCACCGACCACAACGTCCGCGAAACCCTTTCCATAACCGACCGTGCCTATATAATGACCGAAGGCCGTATTCTTCGGTCGGGCTCGCCAAATGAACTTGTTGCCGATGCCGAGGTCCGGCGGCATTATTTAGGCGAACGGTTTACGCTGTAGCTTCTATATTAGGCACTACTTCAGGCGGTCAAAGCCGCTCGTCGATTGAACAAGGCGATGGAGTTCGGGTTCTGCGTCGATGCGCGGGATCAGGAAACGGTCGGCGTCGGTCTCACACAGTTTGATCTCTGTTGTTACCGCCGACGCATAGCCCGCGGCCTCGACCGCATTACGCTCACGCGAAGAAACATTCCCATTCGGATAGCAGAAGTGAATGGGGCTGGGGCCTAATTGTTGTTCGAGAGCAGTCATTGAACTTTCGAGCTCATTTTTCAGCCGTTCGGAGGCAACATTCGTCAGGATCGGATGAGCAGCAGTATGCGAACCGATCTCGATCTGAGCAGCGGCCATTTCGCGTGCATGGTCCCAGGACAATGCAGAAAACTCGTGCGGAGGTGTTTCGGGGACAGTCACGTCCATAGCCTGCGCGAGTTCGGCAAGATAGACATCCTTTTCCTCGTCGGGCAGTTTTTTAAGCTCTGAGTTTAACGATCCCGCCGCGGCGAAACGAGATGCGGGCCCGCCAAGCGGCATGTCGAACGCCTTACCGCCTATCTCAAAAGCGATGTGACCGCGTCGCGTCTTGGTCAAGATGTAACGTGCATTGTCGGTCCATATCCAGCAGTTGCCGGCAACGAAATCCGTGACAAGATAGATGGTCGCGGGAACGTCAAAAGCCTTTAGGACAGGAAACGCAATATCGTAGAAATCATGATATCCGTCGTCGATGGTGATGACGGCCGAGCGTTTCGGCAGGTTTTCGTTGGCTTTAAGCCGTGCCGCCGCCTCGGTTAGCGAGATGATCTTGTAATGGCGGGCGAGGTACCGAAGATGGATCTCGAAAGCCTTGCGGGAGGTTTTACCGATTTCCTCACCGTCGCTGAATCGGTGGTACATCAGCACGGGGAGCTTTGCTCGATTTAGGAATCGGAACGGCGCGAAGGCGTTGAAGCGGACCAGCAGATCTGCGATCACGGCCTTATTCATTCTGAACCTCGTGCAAGCCTTAATTTCAGCCGACGGCGGAGTTCGTCTTTCTGTCGTTTGGTCGGAAGCCGGTAACGAGTTCCGAGGTTTGTATCCTGCGGGGTTCGCGAATTGCTGCCTGAGGCGATCGCGGCGACCGCATTCGCAACCAGGCGGGCCGAATCTTCCCGAAGCCTTGCCCGGTAGTTATCGATAAAAGCCTCGAAATCCAGCCCGAATGAATCGTCGTATTCGAGCCGCACTTTCGCTTGCAGGACGATATCGCCGGTATCCACTTTGGCCGCAACAAAATGGGCTGTTAGCCCAACCTCACGCTCATTGTTGAATAATTCCCAAAACACGGGCGGCCCGCCGCGATAAAACGGCGCCAGGCCCTGATGCAGGTTTATCGATCCGAACTTTGGGATGGAGAAGACGCTTTCTTTAATAATGTTTGTCCCGTAGATAACGCCAAGGTCCGCGTTGGCGGCTTTCAAAACCCGAACAGAGTCGTCCGAGTGATAATTTTCAACATCGGCCACCGTGACACCAAGATCTGCGGCGGCAAGACGCGTAAGATCCTCGGAGTGGGAAATTGGCGGTGCCGTTCTTCCGGCCATTTTGGCCGCCGTTGCAATCAGGCCATCGTACTTGATCGACCGCTTTAGCTTTTCAAATCTGCCTCGGGAAAGAACCGTCGCGGTCTCGATGAAGACACCAACAAGCTCAACGCCTTTGAGCATTGCCAGTTGCTTGATGACGAGATCTGCACCTCCATGGGTCAGCAGGACAACGCGCATATCGGATCAACGTGCAGAAAGCCGCACGTGAGAATTAGGGTTTTACCATCTTTTCGTGTATTTTCGAGCTCCGATTTCGCGAGTTTCGTGGTAATGGAGCGAAAACCCTGCCCACGAAATCCACGAAACAAAGGCACGAAAATACACGAAAAGATGGCAATACTCCCGTGCCTGCTGGCCTCTGCGTTAGGTCAGGCGTTCTCTTTCATTGCTTCCGGCAGTTGAGCTTGCGGCTGGCGGTCGCTTGTTACATCGTGCTGAAGATTCTCACTGTTGAGGCGATTCTCCCAGGCTGCCTTTACAAAAGATGTGAACAGCGGGTGGGCGGCAAGCGGCTTCGATCTGTATTCCGGATGGAACTGGCAGGCCACGAAAAACGGATGCTGGGCCCGGTCCAGCTCGATCATTTCGACGAATTTGCCGTCCGGTGAAATTCCGCTGAAAACAAGCCCTTCCTTCTCAAGCAACTGGCGATATTCCGGGTTGAACTCGAACCGATGACGGTGCCGTTCGCCTATCTCTTCCTGGCCGCCATATATCTCACGAGCGAGCGATCCGTCCTTCAACCGGCACGCCCATTCACCGAGCCGCATCGTTCCGCCAAGTTCATCGACGCCGACCAGATCACGGAGCTTGAAGATTATTGGGAACGGTGTTTCTTCATTAAATTCTGTGGAATCTGCATCACGAAGGCCGCAGACGCTTCGCGCAAATTCGATGCAGGCAGTCTGCATTCCAAGACAAATCCCAAAATACGGCGTGCCTGAACGACGAGCATATTTAATCGCACGCAGCATGCCGGAAATGCCGCGTTTGCCGAATCCTCCGGGCACGAGTATCGCGTCAAAATCATGCAGCTCGGTCTCGTAATCGTCCTTCATCAGGTTTTCCGATTCGATCCAGGTCACGTTGACCCGCAGGTTGTTTGCAACGCCGCCGTGGGTCAGTGCCTCGCGCAGCGATTTGTACGAGTCTTCAAGTTCGACGTATTTCCCCACGATCGCGATCCTGACGGATCCTCCGGTCGGGTCCTTGATGGTGGCCACAAGGTCACGCCAGTTTTTTAGATCGAGATGCGGGAAATGTTCATTTAATTCAAGGTCGTTGACGATCAGTTCATCAAGCCCCTGCTCGTGAAACGCGAGCGGCACTTCATAGATCGTCGGCACGTCGAGGGCCGAGATGACGGCATTTTCCTGCACGTTGCAGAAGAGAGCGATCTTTCGCCGCAGGTCCATCGAAAGTGTTCGCTCTGAACGGCACAGCAAGATGTCCGGTGCGATACCGATCTCTCGCAGCTCTTTGACCGAATGCTGGGTCGGCTTGGTTTTTAACTCGCCGGCGGCGGCTATATACGGAACCAGTGTGACGTGAACAAAGATCGCGTTTCGCTTGCCTTCCTCATTGCCGATCTGCCTGATCGCTTCCAGAAACGGCAGCGATTCGATATCGCCGACGGTTCCGCCGATCTCAACGATCAGAACATCGGGTTCGTGTTCTTTGGCAACCGCCCTGACCGCTGCCTTTATTTCGTCGGTAATGTGCGGGATGACCTGGATGGTCTTGCCGAGATAATCGCCGCGTCGTTCTTTTTCGATGACGGAGAGATAAATGCGGCCGCTTGTCCAATTGTTTGCCTGCGAAAGCTTGGCGTTCGTGAACCGTTCATAATGGCCGAGGTCAAGGTCAGTTTCGGCGCCGTCGTCGGTGACAAAGACCTCGCCGTGCTGGAACGGTGACATCGTGCCGGGATCGACGTTGATGTACGGGTCCAGTTTCATCATTTGGACCTTCATCCCGCGGGCTTCGAGTAAACACCCGATCGAACTGGCCGCAAGGCCCTTGCCCAAGCTCGAAACGACGCCGCCAGTTACGAAAATATATTTGGTCATATGTCTATTTATAGGTAGAGGATGTCTTAAAAGTTGTCAGAAAGCCAGGATGTTAGTTCTTGTTCTGAAATTCAGATTTCCTTCATCTTCTTCGGTGGCCGGAAACTGGTTACCACTGAATAAGATGAAGAAAAAACCGAATAGGATGAACAAGAGTCGGCGTTCAAAGTGCTCTTTTCACAAATCCTCTACTGTTCGCCGCCGGCCTTGCCTTCGCGCTTTTTCTTTGAATAGCGCCCGTCTTTCATTTGCATTTGAACTTCCTTGGCCTTTGAGGCTTCGGGGTTCATCATTTCATTCAATGCGTTCATCGAAGCGCCAAGCATTGTCGTATTCTCCGCGGCGTTTCGTTCGAATTCTTCAGCCGTCCGGGGACGCTGATATGCCAGCGCCCGAAGGCCGACGATCGCTCCCACGATCAACAAAACCAAAAATGCGAGCCCGATCCAGTCACTCATATCGCCTTACTATTCAATCCAATCCCTTATAACCCGTCCTGAGACAGGTATAATCGTCGAGTGAAACCGAAGGTCCCGCACTGACGATCGCACGCACTTTTTCCAGGTCGTCCTGCGTGTCAACTCCGATCGAGCGGCCGGCAGCTTTGACCACCTTGATCCTTGCCCCATTTTCGAGAGCACGAAGCTGCTCTAACATTTCGATCTTCTCAAGTCTTGTCTGCGGCATTCGTGTGAACTCCAGCAGAAACTCGCGGCGGTAGGCGTACAGTCCTGTGTGCTTCCTGAAGATCTCCAGCAACCCAGGCTCATTTCTGATCGCAGCATTCGGGTCACCGCCGTAACGGAGCGATGCATCACGCGCGAACGGCATCGGTGCACGCGAAAAATAGAGTGCGTGCCCGGCATCATTTGTTACGACCTTGACCACATTGCCGTTCAACAATTCTTCGATGCTTTCGATCGGTTCGTAGGTCGTTGCTATGTCAATGGACGGACCGCGAACCAATGCGTAAACGGCCCGGTCGATCGTTTCAGGATCGATCAGCGGTTCATCGCCCTGAACATTTACGATCACCGATCCGTGCGGCATTCGTTCGGCCACCTCGGCGACACGGTCGCTGCCGGAGAGATGTCCGGCGGAGGTCAACACCGCCTCACCGCCGGCAGTGAGAACTGTATGGAGAATTCGCACGTCGTCGGTCGCGACGATGACCCGCGAAACTGCTTTTGCCTTGGATGCCTGCTCTAAAGTGTGCAGGATCAATGGCTTACCGCAGATATCAAGCAGCAATTTCCCGGGCAGACGCGTCGATGCGAACCGTGCCGGTATGACTGCTATAACGTTTTGTTCAGGGTTTTCCCCGTGTGCCTTCACGGGATTCTAGATTACGGCTATTCAGGTCCAGATTGCAAGACCGAAATTGAAAAAGAAAGTTTTGGGGGCCAGGCCGCGGCTGGCGCGGTAGCGGAAAACATCCATCACCAGGCGGCTCTGACGGCCAAGCCCAACATTTGCCCCGGCCCGCGGAAAACGAGAAATAGGACGAGGACGACCAACGCGGCGTGGACACCGAGGATCGCCCAGCCGGCGCGGTCGAGGTGCTTATCTTCGGCCCAACCTGCCTGAGCGCTCTGCAGCCCGATCGCAAGCAGTAAACTTCCAAAAGGCAAATACCTCAGGAATACCCACCATTGGCTGACGCCGATACTCCTTAACCGCATGACGTCCAGCACTACGGCCCCAATCATGGTCGCGAGTGAAACGATCCTGAAAACTCCGCTCTCCGGGCCAAAGTAGATCACCGAGAACATCGTGACGGCGACCATCACGACGCGCACCAGAAAATAGTAAAGCCGCCCAACGTCAGGGAGACAGTTTTCACGCGTCGCGTTACTCATAATAGCCTAAGATAATATCATCAAAATCGCCCAAGCGAAAAGGAAATTTGAGGCCGGTCGGCCTCAAGGGTGGTTCAAATTGAGCAATGCTGAAATAATTGTCTGATTCTGTGAGTTTCGTGTTCCGGTCCCAGCTTCGCCGCCACGAATATCACGAAAAAAAGACCGAAAGTACCTGGCGGTATTCTAATTGGACCCGTGAGTTTCATTCAGCTGAATTTTACGCGATGCGAGGTTAGCGATTACTATAACAGTCAGGCAGATAGGCGAAAAATATTAGTGTGAGAGCATTTCAAATAGATAATGTAAGTTTTGGCCGGGGACAACTTCCGTTCCTTCTTGGGCCGTGCGTTGTGGAATCCTATGACCATGCGAGTTTTATGGCGCACGAGATCAAGGCGATCTGCGAACGGGTTGGCGTCGGCTTTGTTTATAAATCGTCCTTTGACAAGGCAAACCGCAGCTCTATAGACAGCTTTCGCGGCGATGGAATGGAACGCGGGCTTGAAATACTTGCTAAGGTGAAAAAAGAGGTCGGTGTGCCGGTGGTAACGGACATTCACGAACCGTGGCAGGCCGAGAAAGCGGCTGACGTAGCCGACATATTGCAGATCCCGGCATTTCTTTGCCGGCAGACCGATCTGTTGATCGCGGCAGCGCAAACAGGCAAGGCCGTCAATGTAAAAAAGGGGCAGTTCCTGGCGCCGTGGGATGCAAAAAACATTGTCGATAAATTATCGAGTGCGGGCTGCGAAAAGATCCTGTTGACGGAACGCGGCGCAAGTTTCGGGTACAATCAGCTTGTTGTCGATATGCGGAGCTTTCCGATAATGCGCGGGTTCGATGTTCCGGTCGTTTTTGACGTAACACACAGCCTGCAGCTTCCCGGCGGATTAGGGAAAGCAACGGGCGGCCAATCAGAATACATCGAACATCTTGCAAGAGCGGGCGTGGCTTGCGGTGTTGATGCCGTCTTTATGGAAGTCCACAACGACCCGGCAAACGCCCCGAGCGACGGGCCGAACCAACTGGCGCTTGGTCGCCTGGAGAAGCTTCTCGCAAAATTAAAGTCGATCCATGAGTTGGTCAATGACGACCAGCATTATTGATGAAATACAATTTAAGTCTTTCGATCATCTTTTTGCTCTGTTCGATAGGGGCAGCGCAAGAGCCGACACGATCGCAGCAATTGGGCCGGTCGGTTGCGGAGCTGTATCAGAACGGAAAGTACGATGAGGCAATTCCGATCGCCGAAGAAATAGTTGGACTTGAACGGAAGGCGGCGACGGTGAGAAACCTTGTCAGTGCGCTCGAGAATTTGGCAGAGCTAAAGATAGCCCGCTTCAAACGCCTCATCGCCGAATTCAATGCCGGAGCGATCGAACCAGATGCGATTAAGGATTCGCTTGCCAAATTGAACGGTGGTGCGGAGAGTGCGGAAAAAAACCTACGCGAAGCGATCGAACTTGCCGACCGCGATGCGATCGGCCCGGCTGAACAAAGGGCCGCAATTCGGAGCAATCTTGCATGGCTGCTTTATCACTATCAGCCGAACGACCCGGAGTTGGTGATCGCTTTTGACAAAACTGGCCGCGACAAATTCGAAATGCGCTCAAGGGCCCGCTATCAGGAACGTATCGGCGAGGCCGCGAACCTCTACAGACAGGCATCGAAGATCGCGCAAGAGGCGGACCCGAAAAGTAATACGGCCCTGCTCACAACTTACAAGTTTGCAGAATTCGCGCTAGCGAACGGCGATCTTGAGGACGCTATTCAACTGCTGGAAACTTCTATCGCCGACGTCGAACGCATTTACGGGCCGAAAAGTGCAAGTATCGTCCAGCCGCTGGAATTGTATATCAAGGCGCTCACCGCCACGGGCCAGGACGACCTCGCATTTGATGCGCTCAGCCGGCTTGTGCGTGTAACCGGTAAATCGGCCGAGATCTCGAAAGATCCTGTCAACATCTCGTATCGGGCCGACAAGGTGTTCGCGCCGGTCAATTCTTCCAGCGTAGAGGCTAACGCGACGGCGAATAAGGAAACGGCGACATTGTCGGGCCGTTCAGCAACGTTCAATTCATCGTTCGAAGCAATGCTGGCTGTTTCGACCCACGGCCGGCAATTATACAACGGCGCTTTTCCGGCAAATATCAACAAAGTACCGGTAAAGGTGCTGGTGGATGAGTCGGGAAAGGTCGTTGAAGCCGAAGCGGGAATAGCCGATAAGGATCTGAAACGCGATGCCGAGAAAGCCGTCATGGACTGGAAATTCAAACCTTTCACGAGCGCGGGAAAACCACGAAGAATGAAGGGGTATGTAGTCTGTACACTCTTTACCGATCGGTTAATGAAGAGGCTCTGATCCGATGAAATGTTCGGACGGTTTCAGGCACGTCAGGAAATAATGAGTAAACTCAATAGATTTTTTTCAGCCGCAGTACTTTTGTTGTCCGCTGGGGCCGTATTCGCACAGGACGACATGCGTCCTTCGATCACCTGGCAGGTGCAGAAATTTGATGCCTCGGCAGCGCTGCCGCAGAGCGACACGGATCGCAAGTTGACGGTACGGGCAAAGATTGATGTGAAGAACGTTTCGGCACGGACGGCTTCGACGCTGACACTGCGGATCGGTTCTGGTGCCGAGATCACATCGGTAACGGTCGGCGGTGCGGCGATCGAACCTTCAAAATCTGAAGAAAAGGTCAATGCCACGACCAACCTGCAGCGTCTGGTGCTGCGAATTCCCGCTGTTCAGCCAAACGGAACCGTTTCGGCGACGGTCGATTACAAATTTGCCGTCAAGGACAACACCGGAATAAACGCCATGTCGCCGATGGGAGCGCAATTTCTGCCGACCTCATTTTGGTATCCGACACCGAACAGTTGGTTTTTTGCACGCGGAGCGGATTTTGCACCGTTTCGACTCCAGGTATCATCGGGCGGCCGGTCGGTTGTTTCTTCGGGAGTTGAAGCGGCCGGGGTGTTCGAGCAGAAACTGCACGGCCAGCCATTTTTTATTACGGGCTCATGGGACCTGGTCAATGCGGGCGGTGTCAGCGTGATGGTGCCAAAGGGATCGGGTGCTGAGGAACAAAAGCGGGCGGCCGAGATGGCCGCGATCGCATCCGAAGCAAAGGCCTTTGTCGCGACATTGCTTGGTACGGCTCCGGATGTTCCGCTCAGGATAGTCACGGTGCAGCGTGGCGGCGGCTTTTCCGGCGGCGGCACTATTTTTGTTGATGAAGGTGCCCTTCGGCGAAGCAAGATCGACTCGCAGACGGCGATGGGCATTGCGGACGCAGTTGCAAAGGTCTGGCTTGGAAATGCGAACGCAGTCACGGGTGATGGGTTCGGCGTCATACGCGAAGGGCTGACGAAATTTATTGCAACGCAATTTGTCGAACGCAAGTACGGCAAGGATGCGGCAGATGTTGAGCGGCTTCGGCAGCGGACCGCATACTCGGCGATAGCCAAGCGTGATGCCCCGCTGAATTTGGTTTCGCCGCTTGATGATTATTATTACGCCGCCGTTGCCAACAAGGGAGCAATGATCTGGCGTTTGCTGAGCCGACGGGCCGGGCAGGATGAGATGTTTAGCGGCATTCGGGCCCAAATGGCCGACAAAGACCTAACCCTGGCGGAGATCCGAGCGTCGAATGTCGGGAGCAAGGAGATCCTCGATTATCTTATCGATCAGGTGACCGATGCCGACCTGATGGCGGGTATCCCAAGCCAGTCCGGTGCTGACTGGAAAGTGGCCCTGCGAAACACCGGGCCGGTCGATGCGACGGTAAATGTTCAGGTCGTGTTG
>CAUJFK010000332.1 GCA_963169175.1 Acidobacteriota bacterium
GAATTACGCCCTTACTAGGTGCGGGCTTCTGCAAGATCTATTTGCTCTTGTCCATTGGATATCCGGCATCGACCCAGGCTTGGGTGCCGCCGAGCAGAGCGTAGGAATTCGTGTAGCCTTTCTTGTGTAATTCAGCAACCAAACTGGCGCTGGTGTGTTCGTTCGCTCAGGAACAGTAGGCAATTATCTTTTTGCCTTTTGATAACTTGTCCTCTTTTCCGGCGGCCAGATCGGAGACCGAAAGATTGATCGACCCGGGCACGTGTCCCTCGGCATATTGTTCTGCCGAACGGGTGTCAATGAACAACGCCGACTTTGCATCAAAGTCTTTCTTGGCATCCGCCAGCGTGATGCGCGGCGCGCCGTCATCAGGCCTCGGCGTCGGCACATATGCTCCGTCCGTTGGCGATTTTGCCGCCGGAGCGAGATTTACCGCGTGATCGACATTTGCCGTTCCGGTACACGCGGCGACAAACGCCAGGACCATGACGGCGATCAGTATCTTCATATTATTCCTCACTATTGAACGCTTCGAGCACCTCGTCAGCGTGTTCGCTAACATTCACTTTATCAAATATCTTCACGATCTTTCCATTCTCATCGATCAGGAACGTCTTGCGGAGCGTTCCCATATACTTTTTGCCGTACATACTTTTCTCGTCCCAGACGCCGTATTTTTCAACGATGTCCTTGTCGGTGTCAGCCAATAGGTCAAACGGCAGGCTGAATTTGTTTATAAACTTCTGATGCGACTTTTCATCATCGGTAGAAATGCCAAACACCTTAATGCCTTTTTCGGTGAAAACATCATCAGCATCGCGGAACGAGCAGGCTTCCTTTGTACAGCCGGGCGTGTCGTCCTTTGGATAAAAATAAAGCACGACACGCTGTCCCTTAAAGTCTGACAGCTTTATCTTGTCGCCATTCTGATTGCGGGTTGTAAAATCCGGGGCTTTATTGCCTTCTTTGATCATATTCGCCTTTTAACCTCTAGACGAGATTTTCCACGTTTGCGGCGGCACTTGCAACGTTTGGGCGGCGCGGCTTTATCTTTTCTTGCCAAAATTCCACTTCATCCCAGTCGTAAAAAGAAAGTCGTTCTTTTTCGCCGTTCTGATCGGGTCGTTATTATATCGGTCACCGGCCGAAAAATAGAATCCGATGCGTTTGGTCACATCAACGGAAAGAGTAGCGTCAAATATGTACCGATATTCGGTGATGTCCGTTGCATTCTGAAAGAACGTAAACGCCTTTTGCAGGCGCAGGCGGTCATTGAATCGATGCTTGAGTGTCACACCCGCCAGTGCCTCGGGCGTGTCGGTATCCGGGCCTCGCTGCCACGTCCGGTTCCATGCCCCGCCTGCCAGAATGTCCACTTGCGTTTTCTCATTCTTGATGGTGTGATGGCCGACGCCTGTTCCGACCACCGAGCGGAAATGCAGCCCCTTTGGCCGATCACTTTCAAAATCGTACGAGACAAACCCGAACATCTTTTGATCAAGATTGCGGTCATAGCGAGCGCCGCCCCAAAATGCATTCTGCGTGGTTTTTATCTGGCCGTTGCCGCGCGTGCTGTTCCAAAGGCTGCGGGCATAGACCGTCAGATCGTCATTTATTCCGTGTTTTACCGCACGAACGCCCGTGGTCATCGTTGTATTGTTTGAATTACCCGAAGTATAGCTAAACCCGACATTTGCTGCTCCCTCCCAGCCGTCGGCCAGGCCCATGAACCGTCCGCCGAAGAGCCGCGCTTTTGGGGGCGGCGGTGGTGCAACAGGTTTCGGGGCCGCGGCGGCAACGCTTGGGCCGCCCGGCGCCTGTGCCGGTTCGGCGATCTTCTCAATGTGCGTCCGGGCAATGGTTATCCGGCCCGCGTATTCTGTCTCCAGAACAACGGCCGCGTCGGTCTGTTCTACGATCGTTCCCGAGATGCGGTCACCGTTCTTTAGCCGAACCTCGTCTCCGAAGGCACGAACCGTTGCGGCAAATACCAATATCGCCAGCATTAGCCGGGCATAATTCTTTTTCATTGTCTATCAACCGGGTGAAGTTGTGTGCCGTGTGTTATGAAAACACCGACCCTTATAACTTTAACACTCTGGCCGTCGCTTGTGAACTCCTGCCCTTCGGTTGACGACATGGCGGAAAACACGCACGATCTATGTTCGGGAATGAGATTTACTAGCGAAAGCAATGGGATCGAGTATCTGCGCGTTGTGCGTTCTGCGTTTGCGGGCGAGGTCCAATCGTCATTCGAGCCTAAAGCAAAGCCGTGTTCGACGTGCGAAACGCCCGGGATCTGCTGCCGCGATGAGCATTTTGTAAATGTCCGCGTCACGCGGCTCGAAGCGGCGGCGATCAGCAAGCGGCTGGATGAGCTGGACCAGAAAAAGCGGGACGATGTTTATTTCCGCTCTCGGTCAGCAGTAGAAAGGTACGGCCTTTCCGGTGCCAACGGACCTGATAGCAAGACATACGCGTGTCCGCTTTTTGAGCGCGGCATCGGCTGTCTTGTGCATGATTCTGCCAAGCCGCTGCCGTGCATTGCTCATGCGTGTTACGAGAACAAGGCGGACCTTCCGCCCGATGAACTCCTTGAGTCGCATCAGGCAAAAGTTGGGGGCCTTAACCGCCGGGTTTATGGAAAGGACAGCCTTCCCATTCCGATCCCGATAGCGATACTCCGAGGCGCAAAGATGGAAACTTCATCAACTCGACGGCCTTAGCCGTCCGCCGATGACGGTAACCGGGACGAGAAGGACAAGGAAGATCGCGTGATACCAAATCGGCATATAGTTCCATGTATATCCCTGAACGAGGATGCCCGCCAGCAGTAGCAGCAGCCCGAGATACAGCGGCGATCGGCGATTTTCTCCCGCGACGGATGCCGCCAGAAACCCGGCCATGAGCGAGATGATCACCGCGCGGACAATGCCTATCAACAGGATCATGCTGTCGGCCGCAAACGGCGATCCATCCTCAAACGCCATCTGGAACGAGTATTGATGTGCCCCATACCAGCCGGGCGAAAGCATGATAAGTACCTGATCGCTTCCCATCCACAGGACAGACCACACGACAAAGCCGATGATCACACCAACGATAATGCGTACCATAAATGAAGCTCCTTTTCGTTTTGGTTCCGGAGGGATAGAGGACGGGCGGATTATACGGGAAAACGCGAAAATGCGGAAACCGTGAGACATCAAGAGGCTGAAGAAATGTACGGCCTGGTTTATCTTTTGGTCGTGCCAAC
>CAUJFK010000333.1 GCA_963169175.1 Acidobacteriota bacterium
TTGATACGATATGTTTCAAGAATGATGACGCTGCTGCCGGGCGACCTGATCGCTACCGGGACGCCTTCGGGTGTATCAAAACTAAACCCGGGCGATGTCTGCGAGGTTGAGATCGAAGGCATCGGCGTTCTTTCAAACCCCGTTTTGGCGGCAAATTGATTCGGAGAAATTATGAAATTCTTTATTGATACAGCAAATTTGGACGAGATCCGCGAAGCCAACGAAATGGGCATGGTCGATGGCGTTACGACGAACCCTTCCCTGGTTGCCAAGGAAGGCAATGTGGATTTTAAGGAACACATTGCAAGGATCTGCGCGATGGTAAAGGGCGATATCTCGGCCGAGGTGACCGCGCTTGATACCGAAGGTATGCTTTCGCAGGGGCGGGAATACGCAAAGATAGCGCCGAACGTTGTCGTTAAGTGTCCGCTGACACTTGACGGTTTGAAAGCTACCCGCACGTTGACCCAGGAAGGCATCGGTGTGAACGTAACGCTTTGCTTTTCCGCCGCCCAGGCACTTCTGGCCGCCAAGGCCGGGGCAAAATATATCTCGCCGTTCATCGGCCGGCTCGACGATATCGCCACTAACGGAATGCAGCTGATCCAGGACATAGTCCAGATCTACGGCAACTACAGTTACAAGACTCAGGTCCTGGCAGCGTCGATCAGGCATCCGATGCATATCGTTGACTGTGCCCTGGTCGGCGCTGATGTCGCGACGATACCGTTTAAGGTCATCCAACAGCTGGTTAAGCACCCGCTGACCGATAAGGGGCTCGATGCCTTTCTCGCCGACTGGAAGAAAAGCGGCCGCGAATAAATTTCGGGCCGGCCTGCTTTGTTAAGCACCCAAATGGACGGGGCGGCCAGGGTGCTTTATTCGCTCCCGCTCAGCAGCCCCTTTAACTCGCCCTGTTTTGCGGCGGCGTCAAGGTCCTGCTGCAGGACCTGCTTAAAGCGGGTGATGAAACTTTCGTCGTCCACGTTCATCCGCGAAAGATCGCGTAATTTTGAAAGGTGAACCGCGACGGCTTCCTCCGCGAAGCCGTCTTTCTGCGCAAACATTTCGTCAATATCAACGATAAGCGCTGAAAACTTTCGCAGCCATGCGAGATCAGCATCCTCGATCAGAAGATTCAAAAATTGTCCGCTTGTAATTTTTCCGTGCCTTTCTTCATAGACCCATCGTTCGTAATCGACCAGTGATTTGTGCAGCGAAAGCAAAAGATCGCGTCCCGCTTTAAGCAGTTCGATGTTCGTCATAATTAAATAATACACCCGCCAACCAAATCTTATTAACCGGCTATGTTTTATTTATTAGCCTGCTAATGATAAATTATTAGCAGGCTAATGATTGTATATGAGCATGCTTGGTTAAACTTGCTCGCAGGCTAAGTGTTTTAGTTAAGCGGCTTAAACGCTTATACTTGGAAAAGCGCTTATATGGATATTGAGAACACTGTCAGTTTTCTGTTGGCGAAGATTTCGGTTGCCCATCGCAACCTTACCGAAAACGCGGCCAAAGCTGCGGGCCTTCACAGCGGCCAGGCCTTTGTGTTAGTTGAATTGTGGAAAGAGGACGGGCAGCGGCAGATCGACCTCGCGTTAAAACTCGGCCTCTCGCCGCCGACGGTGAACAAAATACTCGGCGGCCTGCTTGAAAATGACTTTGCCACGCGCGAGCGTTACGAGGACGACGCCCGGTCAACGCGGATATTCCTAACCCGCAAAGGGCGGGAGGTTCGAGCAGACCTCGAAGAACAGTGGAAGCTGCTTGAGGAAAGGACGCTCGGCGGCTTGACCGAGACCGAGGCGATACTTTTGCATCAGCTTTTGACCAAGCTGCTTGTAGATCTGATATAGAATGTTAATGGGCACGTCGTTGTTTTTTGTGACCTTTGCGTACTTCACGGCGGAAGGACTTCTTCACCAAAAAGGACGCAAAGTTGAAGACACGAAGGCCGCGAAGGCGTTGAACCGAAGCGGCATTTCGGTACAGATCATTTAATAGAAACGGATGGCCAATTATGAAGATCCTGTTTGCAACAGACGGCGGAAAGCAGAGCGATGCGGCGATCGAGGCGATAAAGAATTTTTCGTGGAGCAGCGGTGATGAAGTAATGGTCATCAGCGTTGTGGACATGGCCCTGCCGATGGCGATCGACATCTACGGCGGATTTTTGCCGGACACGTCCGAAATAGAGCGGACCGCGAGAGAAAATGCCACAAAGGTTGCGGCGGATGCAGCGGAGAAGATCAAGTCGTTTGCCGGCCCCGACCTCGTTTCAATAAAAACGGACATTCTGTTTGGATCGCCTGACAGCCGCATAGTCGAAACGGCAGAAGATTGGGGGGCAACGCTCATCGTCGTGGGCTCGCATGGCTACAGCCGGTGGGAGCGTTTGCTTCTTGGTTCTGTTTCAGATTCGGTCGTCCACCACGCGCCGTGCTCGGTGCTGGTCGTTCGGACGCCGACGGCGGATGTGTAGGGCCGATCAAATGGATCCTACGATAATAACCGTTAACGCACGGTCATACGACAACGCTATCCGAAAATCTTGGACCGCCGAACTGATTGAGCGAAGCGACCAACTGCTGATACTGAAAGGCCTGTTCGAATTCGATGTCGAGCATTCGGACATTGGCCTTATCAGACGCGGCACGATATCGTACGAGTATTTTTGGCTCGGCCGCTGGTACAACGTTTTCAGGTTTCACGAACCCGACGGAACTTTCCGCTGCTTTTACTGCAATGTGACAATGCCGCCGGTGTTCAACGGCTCGATCCTGGATTACATTGATCTGGACATCGATATCCTTTTGGGTCGTGACGGCCCGGCCCGAATTCTGGATGAGGACGAATTTCGTCAGAATGCGGCAATATACAACTATCCGGCCGAGGTAAAAGCCAATGCGGCGCAGGCCGTTGCCGATCTGACACGCATGATCCGCGGCCGAGAATTCCCTTTTGATGAAAGATGATCTGGACCTGATCCCTTTGCTGCCTTTGTGTCTTCAACTTCGTGCACTTTGTGGTGGGGATTTTTACCACAGAGAACACAGAGGGCACAGAGGATGATCCAAAGGCCCCAAAGGGAGGGCGCAAATTTTGCCTGCCCTGCCAAGCTAAAGAATTGCAACCTTTATTCGATCGATCCGTGTTAGAATTCGAAAACTTTCGATCTCAAATTAAGGAAGGTTCGCAAATGATGCCTAAGATACCGGTATTCGTGATCGTGGTCCTTATCTCGGCGGTCGCCGTCGTTGCCCAGCAGCCCGCCCCGGTCTCGCTTCCGCCCGCGTACGACACAGCCGGTTCAGTGGCTTATGACATTTCCAGAATAGCCCAGTCCGTCCAGGCGATGACCAAGACCTTGAAGGACTTTGTCGATAAGTTTGCCAAGGTCGAAGGGCTGACGCTGAGCGAAAAACAGCAGCGGCTTGTGATGGGAATGGAGCTTTTGATCCGCGCCGAACAGCGAATGGCAACGCTGCAAAAATTCCAGATAGAACTTGTCGAAAAGGATGGCGAATTGCGGTCGCGGCTGGCCCAGGTCGAAAACGACCTGATCCCGCAGATCCTTGATCGAAGTATCGCATTCGAAGGTTCGACGCAGACGCCGGAGATCAAGGAAAATCGCCGCCGTGCTCTCACCGCTGAACGTTCAAATCTTATATCCGTGCTACAGCAGTTGCGGGCACAGCTTCAAACCGTTGGGACAGACGTTCGCGAGGCCCAGCACCTTGTTGAAAGGCTCAGACGGACGTTTCTTCCACAGGTTGAGCGCGAGTTAGGCGAGCAGTAGGCTAAACCTGTTTTGGCTGAACGCGGAGGATGTAGCTGCAAACCGCCAGGTTCACTCCCGGCGCCAGGCTTACGCGGTGGCCGCTCGGGAGTTCTGCGTTGTTTATCATCGCGGCGTTGCGGCCTTCGTTGACGACCCAATATTTTCCCATTCCGTCAGTGATTATGCTCAAATGGCGGCGGCTGATCTCGGCGTCGCCGGCGAGAGTAATGTCCACCGGCCGGGACTTTGAGCCGCGGCCCACCACGATCTCGTTCTGGTAAATCGGGACGACATTCTGCCGAACACCGTTGAGCCAGATCTCAAGCCGATAGAGTTCCGTCACGCGGCGGCGGACATTTGTCATCTCCTCGACCTCCGCGGCAGACGGATCGGTCGGCGGAACACCGTGGCGATCGGCCGGAGTAAATTGCGTTGGCGGGATGCTAACCGGCGGCGGCACATAATCCGGCGACGGCAGCCTGCCCGTCTTGAGGTTCGGACTGGTCAGGGCGGCCGTATGGGAAGGCCGCGGCCTCTGCGACGGGGCCGAAGGCGTGGGCAGCGGTTGCGCGGCTTTTGGGCGTGCAAGGACACCAGTCTTATTGCTGGATGAATCTTCCCAACTGTGCTGAACCCGAAGGTCGCCTTTATCAAGCGTCGCATCTACGCGGAGCTCGATGACAAACGCCTTTGTTTCCAGCTTCTTCTTTCCGGCTATCTCCTTGGCCCGTTCGGCAAGAATGTGATACAGGCCCTGCTCGAGTCCGCGACGCTTTACGCCCTGCCATTCCTTGTCGTCTTCATTGCTTAAGAAGATCGTGTATTCGCTTGGAATGATCGTGGTTCCCTGCGGCAGCGGAACCAGTTCGGCCTGCATGACCGCCTCTACGGCCCGCGCGATC
>CAUJFK010000334.1 GCA_963169175.1 Acidobacteriota bacterium
CTTTGAACAAATGCTCGCTGCAGACCCCGACAACACGGCCGTGATGTTCGGGCTGGCGAAGGACTACGAGAAACTCAACCGGCACGACGACGTGATCCGCGTGTTGGAAGATTATCTCGCCAAATCGGACGACGAAGGCAACGCCTACGGCACACTGGCACAAGCCTATGAAAGGACCGGCAACCGCGATAAGGCGGTCGAGACATATAGGAAAGGCATCGACGTTTCAATGGCACATGGACATCCGTCGATGGCGAATGAATATCGGATGACAATCGACATCGACCTTTCGGAATAAAACGGATGAAAGCCCATTTTATCCTTTTTGTCGCCGACCAACAGGCAAGTACAAGATTCTATACCGAGGTGATGGATATTACTCCCTCGCTGAATGTTGCGGGAATGACCGAATTTGACATCGGCGGGGCAGTGCTTGGGTTGATGCCGCGAGCCGGTGCAGAAAAACTTCTTGGGCCGGCCGCTCAAATCTCGTCTGATGCAAATAACAGGGCCGAGACTTACATTGTTGTTGAGGACGCACGAACTTTTCATTGTCGCGCCCTGAATGCGGGCGGAGTAGAGATCAGCCCTTTTTTGGTACGGGATTGGGGACATTCCGCCGCATACAGTCTCGACCCGGACGGACATATCCTCGCCTTTGCCGAACTCTCAAAGACTATGTAGGCGAGTTCGCGGTACAGGCTGCGACTGTAGCCTTTTTTATCCTGACGGGCTTTTCGGGCTTCTCCTCATTGACGGGCGCCTTGTTGATCGCGTCAACCGCCTCCATTCCTTTCGTAACACGCCCAAATGCGGCGAATTTTCCGTCGAGATGTGCTCCGGGGCCGACGAGGATAAAAAAGCTTGTCATTGCTGTATTCGCTTCTTCGCCGCGGGCCATTGAGAGGATGCCGCGTTCGTGAAGGATCTTGTTCGGTTCATCCGGCAAGGTGCGGCGGGCACGCATTCCGATCTCATAGGTGACCTTGCCTTCTCGTGAATAAAGATCACCGCCCTGTATCACAAATCCCGGCACAACGCGGCCAAACACCGTAGTATCGAAAAGGCCTGTCGCCGCAAGATTTAGAAAATTCCTGACCGATTCCGGCGCGTGTTCCGGGAACATTTCCATTTCGATCACGCCTGCCTCGGTATCAAAAGTAACGCATTGCGCTGCCATCGTTTTTACATCGGCCTTGTCGAACGGTTCGGGCTTTGCGGCCGCCGGCTTTGGCGTCGGGCGGGCATTTGCTTTGGGCGGTTCCTTTGTTTCAGGCGTCGATGTGGCGGCCTGGCCAATAGCGAGCGACGGCACGGCGGCAACGAGCATCAGAAGAATGAAGGTCTTGAACATTGCTCTTCGATTTTCCGCAAAACCGTATCGGGTGTAAAGTGTCAGAACAGGCTCCGCTCCATTTTGTCAGAACCGCGAGCGGCAGCGACCGTTTTCTTTGTTTTCCTTTATGCTAATCAAAACTCGAATTATGATCATCAAAAATCGCCCGCTTCTTTCGATACTTGTCCTCGTTATTTTCCTTTCAGGCTCCGTCACCGCCCAACGGACACTCGGTGTACGCCCGACGGCGACCGGCGGCCCGCTTGCGGCTGAACAGGCTGCGTTCGATGTTCAGTCATACGATATCGCGTTGAAGGTGGACCCGAAAACGAAAATGATCTGGGGCACCACTGTGATGATCGCAAAGGTCGTAAACCCGACCGATACGATCCTGCTTGATCTTGATACGCCATACAAGATCGACCGCGTGTACAGCGAATCGGGTGACCGCCAAATGGGCCTGAAGTATGAGCATAAGGACGGAAAGCTGCGGATAACATTTCCCGCACGCAAAAAAGCGGGCGAAACGTTTGAGACGATCGTCACCTATTCCGGCAGCCCGCGTGAAGCTCCGCGGCCGCCGTGGGTTGGCGGTATCATCTGGGCCAAAACCCCGAGCGGTGCCGATTGGGTCTCGGTCGCCTTGCAAAACGACGGCGCCGATTTGCTTTTTCCGGTAAAAGATCATCCGTCCGACAAGCCCTCGACCGCGACCATGCGCATCACGGTGCCCGATCCGCTCGTCGCCGTCGGGCCGGGCAAACTGGTGGAGACCACCAAGAAGAAAAACGGCACTTCGACCTATGTTTGGCGGATGACAAACCCGATCGCAAACTACTCGCTCATTTTTGACGCGGCGCCGTACAAGCTGATCAAAGACAGCACAAAAAGCGTGACCGGCGAGATGATCCCGATCGAGTTCTATGTCCTGCCGGAAGACTTTGCCAAGGGGCCAAAACTTATTGAAGAAACAAAAAGATACAACGCCTTTTTCGAAAAATATCTCGGGCCGTTTCCGTTCCGTTCGCAAAAACTTGGAATAGTTGAAACGCCTCATCTTGGAATGGAGCACTCGACGCACATCGCCTACGGAAACAAGTTCAACTTTACACCCGAAGGGTTCGATTGGCTGATGTTTCACGAATTCGGCCATGAATGGTGGGCAAACCTTGTGACCGCCAGCGACTGGAAAGATTTCTGGATCCACGAAGGCTTTCAAACTTTCATGGACACGCTCTGGATAGAGGAAACACAGGGAAAGGATGCGTATCTAAAAGCAATGCGCGGCCGGGCAAAGGCTACACGAAACATGCAGCCCGTCGCACCGCGCGAGGCCAAGATCGCATATCAGGTTTATATGGCCGAGCCGGATTATGTCAACTCTGACGGCGATATCTACGGCAAAGGCGCAGTTGTGCTGAACACGCTTCGCTATCTGATCGGCGACGACGCATTTTTCCGCGCCCTTCGCCACATGGCCTATCCGACAAAGGAAATGGAATCCTACACCGACGGCCGCCAGGAACGCATGGTAGATACCGACGATTTCCTAAAGATCGCCGAAAAAGATTCAGGAATGAAACTTGACTGGTTCTTCGAACTCTACCTGAGACAGCCAAAACTGCCGAAACTAATAACCGAAACCACCGGCAACACAATGACCCTCCATTGGGAAACTCCAAACAACATGCCGTTCCCAATGCCGATCGATGTCGAAATAAACGGCAAAACCCAACGCGTCGAAATGAAAAACGGCAAAGCCACCGTAAATTTCACCGGCCCCGCACCGGTTGTTGATCCGCAGGGATGGGTTTTGAAGGCCCACTGAGGATCTCGCTAACATGCTGAAGCTCGTGTCATGGAACATGGCCCATCGGGCAGAACTCTGGCGTGCGTTGTCAGACAAATGGGACGCAGCCCTACTGCAGGAGGCGTGTGAGCCCCCAGCGGCGATTTCGAAGGCGGTTGATGTTGGCGATGGGCCTTGGCTTACGAACGGCATTAAGAAACGCCGATGGCGTACCGCCGTTGTCGGCTTGAACCCCAGAGTCGGAGTTGATCGGATTCCGGCTCTTTCGCTTTCTGAAGCGGGCGATGGAGACTTCGGTGTGACGCGGCTTGGCACCTTGGCTGCAGCTAACGTCGAAGACCCTGATACACACAAAATTTATACACTTATCTCGATGTATGCCTTATGGGAAAAGCCGCATCACTCGACTGGAAGCAATTGGATTTTTGCAGATGCGTCAGCGCATAGATTGGCCTCCGACATTTCGTGCCTCGTCGGTCAGGAGAAAGGACATAGAATGATTGTTGCTGGGGACTTAAATATCCTTAACGGCTATGGAGAATACGGAAGCCAATACTGGAGGGCAAGGTACAACGGAGTTTTTGATCGGTTCAAAGCTATCGGGCTGAATTTTGTCGGGCCGAAATATCCGAATGGGCGTCAAGCGAATCCATGGCCAAGCGAGTTACCCGTTGAAAGTCTTAATGTTCCGACTTACTACACAAATCGGCAATCCCCGCTTACGGCAACCCGGCAGCTTGATTTTGTCTTTGCTTCATCGGACATTTCAGATCACATTCAGGTAACGGCCCTCAATTCCGGAGAGGAATGGGGAGGAAGTGATCATTGTAGAATTCAGATCGACATCGACTAAGGTTGCTGTGATGATTGTCGCTAGGGAAGGCCTGCTTCGTAAGACCACGATTCGCCATTAACGGTATACAGCATCAACCAGCTCGATTTTTGTTGCATCCGAAACCTCTTGGGACTATTCTAAAGTTGTTATGAACATACTTCTCGAGAAAGCGGTGGCGTTACCAATCCCCGAACGAATTAAGCTGGTCGAAGATATATGGGACAGCATCGCCGCCGACCCTTGGGCACTCGAACTAACCCCCGAGCAAACCGCGGAGCTTGAAAGGCGGATCGAACACAGCCGTTTGAACCCGGAAGACGCTATTCCTTGGGAAACCGTCAAAGCAGAAGCCCTTGCGCGCAAATGAGATTAGTACTCAACCCTGGTGCAAGGCTTGATTTCGATGATGCGAAAGACTGGTATGATCAGCAGGACGAAAATGTTGCGATCAGGTTTGTTGAGGCTGTGAACACAGCCTTTGGTCGAATTCGCCGCTCACCCCTTTTATTCCCGGTTGTGCACGGCGCGAATGTCAGACAGGCACAGGTTCCCAAATTTCCGTACACAATCCTATTTGCAGTTCAACCCGAGCGGATATTGGTCTATTCCGTTTTCCACACGAGCCGAAATCCTCTTATTTGGAAAAGTCGCACCGAATAACCTCTAGCCTGGCTCGTCGGTTCGAAATTGCTCCATTTTTCCCATTCTGGTATGCTTGGAACTTACTCCACTATTAGAAATATTTATCACAAGGATAATAATTGATGGCCACATCGGTAAGGAAGTTGAATACAAAAGGCAATAATAGCGAAGCGGAAACAGTGGTAGCGGAGCCGGGGAAGGTTACCGAGGCGGACGGGTTTGTGCCGGAAGCCAAGGTTCAGGAAACGGCGAAGGCGGCCGCGAATGACCGTGCGGCGGCCCGGACGAATGACCGCCGCGGGCTGGATGAAAAGACGTTGATCGGAATATATCGGACAATGTATCTGTCGCGCAGGATCGATGACAAAGAGATCCAGTTAAAAGGGCAGAACAAGATATTTTTCCAGATCTCCGGTGCCGGGCACGAGGCCGTACTCACGGGTGCGGCATTGGCAATGAAGCCCGCTTACGATTGGTTTTTTCCTTACTATCGCGACCGTGCGTTGATGCTCGGGCTTGGAATGACGGCGCAGGAGATGTTGTATTCATCGGTCGGTGCCGAACCTGACCCAAACTCGCACGGCCGGCAGATGCCTTCGCACTGGGGCGCGACGCGGTTAAATGTTCCGTCGCAGTCGTCGTGTACCGGTTCACAGGCATTGCACGCGGTCGGTGCGGCCGAGGCCGGCTATCGCGCATCGCTTGTAAAAGAGCTGCAGGAAATTGTCACCGGCTTTAAGGGTGATGAAGTGGTCTATATGTCCGTCGGCGACGGCACCACAAGCGAGGGCGAATGGTGGGAAGCGCTAAACTCGGCCTGCAATATGAAATTGCCGGTGATCTTTGTCGTTGAAGATAACGGCTATGCGATCTCAACGCCGGTCGAGGTCAATACGGCCGGCGGCGATATTTCGAAACTGGTCACGGGGTTTCCGGGCCTGTTTATTCAGAAGATCGACGGTACCGATCCGCTTGGTTCTTACGCGGCGTTCAAAGACGCTGTCGAATACTGCCGCGAACGAAAAGGCCCGGCGTTCATCCACGCTAAAGTTATACGGCCCTATTCGCACTCGCTCTCTGACGACGAAAAGCTCTATCGCCCCGAAGAAGAGCGCGATGCCGATGCACGTATCGACCCGATCAAGACCTATGCGGAATTTCTGATGACCGAGGGCATTTGTTCATCGGAACAGCTCGAAGCATTACGCAAAGAGGTCGATGAAGAAGTGAACAAAGCGGCAGACGTTGCCGTCGCCACGCCGCAACCGGCGCCCGAGACGGCATATAGGAACGTCTATTCGCCGGATGTAGATCCGACCGACCGCACACTGTTCGATACCGAAAACGGCGCCGAACTTTCGGGCAATCCCGGAACGATGGTAGATCTGATCAACCGCTGCATGCACGAAGAGATGGAGCGCGATCCGGCGATCGTCGTCTTTGGCGAAGACGTGGCCGATGCCTCGCGTGAAGAATATCTCGACCGCGTAAAAGGCAAAGGCGGTGTGTTCAAGGTAACCGCAAATTTGCAGCGAAAGTTTGGTTCGGCACGCGTGTTCAATTCGCCGCTAGCCGAGGCCAATATTGTCGGCCGGGCGGTAGGACTCTCGCTTCGCGGGTTAAAGCCCGTCATTGAAATCCAATTTTTTGACTACATCTTTCCGGCAATGCACCAGATCCGCAATGAGGTTGCAGTGATGCGTTGGCGATCGGATGGCGAATCGAAATGCCCGATGGTCATTCGCGTTCCGGTCGGCGGATACTTAAAAGGCGGTGCCGTTTATCACTCGCAATCGGGCACGACGCTGTTCGCTCACACGCCGGGTTTGCGGATCGTATATCCGTCGAACGCCCTCGACGCAAACGGTTTGTTAAGAACATCCATCCGTTGCGACGACCCGGTGATGTTTCTTGAACACAAACATCTTTACCGCCAGGTCTATAATAAATCCGCCTATCCCGGCAGCGATTTTTTGATCCCTTTCGGCAAGGCGAAAAAGGTGCGCGAAGGAAATGATGTAACCATTGTTACGTTCGGCGCATTGGTCGAACGCTCCAATCAGGCCGCAAAACGCCTTGAACAACAAGGCATCACGGTCGATCTCATCGACCTCCGCACGCTCGTCCCTTACGATTGGGAAGCGATCGCGGAGTCCGTCCGCAAGACCTCGCGCGTTATCGTCGCCCATGAAGACCCGCTCTCCTACGGCTACGGTGCCGAGATCGCCGCCCGCATCTCAGACGAACTCTTCGAATACCTCGACGCTCCCGTAAGACGTGTCGGAGCCATCGACACCTTCGTAGCCTACGCCCCGCAGGTCGAGGATTTCATCCTTCCGCAAAGCGACAACGTCGAAAAGGCGGTGTTGGAGTTGATGAAATACTAGGTGCGGAGACCCGCGTTTGAACCGCTATGCCATACGTTTCATTCTTCTTCGGAATCATCATTCGGATGTTTTACGACGATCATAATCCTCCGCACTTTCACGCTGAGTACCAGGGGCAACGCGGAGTTTTTGACTTTGATGTTATTTGATAAGGGGTAGGTTCAGGTCGAGAACGGCCAGATCACTGATAAGGAAATGGGCACAACTTCACACGAAAGAACTAACGGCAAACTGGCAACGAGTGCAAAAGAGCGAGGAAATCCTCAAAATCGACCCGCTCGATTAGATGTCCGCAAAATGGCCTACATGCCCGTTGTCATTGATGCTAAGTACATCTCTGACTACAAAATACGAGTTACCTTCGATAACGGTGAAGAACGCGTGGCCGACCTTGCCAGCAAGCTTGATCGCGGGGTCTTCCTGCCGCTTCAGGATAAGAAGTATTTCAAAAAATTCTTTGTCGACGGCTGGACGATCTCCTGGCCAAACGGCGCAGACATTGCGCCTGAAACACTTTACGACGAAGGCGAACCTTTAGGTTAGAATCGCGCCAACGGGCCCATCTTTTCGCTGCGATATTAACCTGCTTTCCAAAGCAATCAGATTGAGCGTCCAAAAGGTCTCGACAGCCTTAGCTGATAAATGGACTCACGAAAGAGAATGCAATGACGCATATATCGCTAAAGAATGGGGATTGCAAGACAATCGGGTTTCCGTCTGAACCAAATCAGCTGCTACAGGTTTTTCCCGCCAAAATCAAACGGCTAGTTTTTACATTAGCCATCGTTACGTTCCTTCTGCTTTATGTAAACAATGTCGCTGCGGGTATTCGCCCTTCGTTTGACCTTGACTATTCATCGCGGGAATCGACGGACATTGTTGTCGCGAGTGAAGGCGCGATTATCGATGGGAAGTTCCTCGTTCTCGAAACTCTCAAAGGCGAACTTTTGCGAAATGACCAGATCTTCATCCCCGACTTGGCAAAGTTCAAATCGAAGTTATCAGGCCTTGTGAAGTGGCCGTTCGGCATGCACGGCAAGGTACCATATCGTTATGTGAGCTCGACGCGGATGATACTTTTTCTTAAAAGACAAACCCCTGTCAAAAGATCAAGCGGAACTACAGGAGGTCCGTGGACGAGGACATGGGAACCAGCCAGTATTTTCAATACGATGGATGTATCTGTTGCATGGCTG
>CAUJFK010000335.1 GCA_963169175.1 Acidobacteriota bacterium
CGCCCGTTTCGATCGTGGGCTTCCATTCGTACCGCAAGCGTTTTCGTTCCCCTCAGGACAAGAAAGGAGTCAAACGGTGAAAGGATAGCTCCAACGCTGTTCTGGATGAATTTGATCCATTCTGCGTCGGCCTCGTCATTAAGCGCGACAAAGCCGCCTACGCTGTCCGAGTGCCCGTTCAGATATTTTGTCGTCGAATGTACGACAATATCAACTCCCAGATCCAGCGGCTTCTGAAAATAGGGTGACATGAATGTGTTATCACACACCACTTTCGCGCCGTTCGCATGGGCCAGATCCGCAACCCCGCGCAGGTCCGTAACCGTCATCACTGGATTCGTCGGTGTTTCAACAAACACCATCTTTGTGTTCGGGCGAAATGCCGTTTCGAGAGTTGAGATATCAGACGTATCAGCAAGGTCGAATTCTACACCATAGTCCACAAGAACGCGGCTGAACAGCCGAAAGGTCCCGCCGTACGTGTTGTCGCCAAGGATAACGTGGTCGCCAGCCTTTACCAGCTTTAGCGTAGCGTCTATGGCCGCCATTCCGGACGCAAATGCATAACCGAAGCGCGCGTTTTCGAGCGCGGCAATATTCTTCTCAAGTGCGAGCCGCGTCGGATTCTGCGTCCGTGCGTACTCGAACCCTTTATGTTTTCCCAAAGCCTCCTGGGCGTATGTCGACGTTTGATATATAGGTACACTTACGGCACCCGTAGCAATATCAGGCTCGTTGCCGGCGTGAATTGCAATTGTCGAAAACCCCATAGACGGCTATAAAGAATATTTATATTGAAAAAATATATGTTGGAAATGGCAGGATCTTTGGTGAACCAATCCCTCATTTTTACAGGCTTATGGTAACTTGCCGGTATCAAAAAAGCAAACACAAGTGTTTTACAATGAAGAGTACCGGCTCAATTGGAAAGAAAGGAGAAGCGGCGCTGACCAGTGGGGTTCTGTTCGTATTTCGTTATCGCGGCGGTGTGCTCGAGTGTGAGGGCGATGTCGTCAAGACCGTTTAGAATGCAATGCTTACGAAATCCATCGATCTCGAAATTGCCGAGAGGACCGCTTTCATCTGTAACTAGTTGATCTTGCAGATCGATAGTCACCTGATATTGTGGATCGCCCTCGGCCCAACGAACAAGCCTTTCAACCGCCGTTTCGGGCAGAATGACGGGCAACAGGCCGTTCTTAAGGCTGTTGTTGTAGAAGATATCCGCAAAACTCGGGGCGATGACTGCCCGAAAGCCGTGATCCATCAAACTCCAGGGAGCATGTTCGCGTGAACTGCCGCAGCCGAAATTTGGGCCGGCAACCAGGATTGACGAACCGGCATATCGCGGGTCGTTTAGGACAAAGTCCGGTATGGGTTCACCGTTCGATCGATAGCGCCAGTCGTAGAACAGAAACTCACCGTACCCGGAACGTTCGATCCGCTTCAAAAATTGCTTCGGGATTATCTGATCGGTATCGATATTCGGCCGGTAGAGCGGCGTAAGCGTTCCGGAATGCTGCGTAAAGGTATTCATTTGGTCAACTAAATATTTGCTGCCGGTCAAACCGCTCAAAAACTGCTTTTTCAGGCCGGCGTTTTCAGTTTTTACTTTTAAGTTTTCAGTTTTTGCGAATCGGGTTCATCCGAACAAACTGAAAACTAAAAACTAGAAAGTGAAATAAGAAGTTTTTCAAAGCCCTCTCTCGCCTATCGGTTGAATCTCCACTCCCTGACATCTACAAAATGGCCTGCGATCGCAGCTGCCGCGGCCATTGCCGGGCTGACGAGATGTGTGCGTCCGCCTCGGCCCTGGCGGCCTTCGAAGTTGCGGTTGCTTGTCGATGCACAGCGTTCGCCTTCGGCAAGGATGTCGTCGTTCATCGCCAGGCACATCGAACAGCCTGCGTCGCGCCATTCAAATCCTGCGTCGAGAAAGATCTGTGCGAGGCCTTCATCCTCGGCCTGCTGTTTGATGAGCATCGAGCCGGGGACGATCATCGCGTTGACGTTGCTACTCACCTTGTGGCCCTTCGCAACCTTGGCCGCTTCGCGAAGGTCTTCGATCCGCGAGTTTGTGCACGAACCGATAAATGCACGGTCAATAGAGATATCCTCGATCTTCTGCGCGGGTTCGAGGCCCATGTATTCGAGGGCGCGTTCGAAAGATTTCCTACCATTCTCGTCGGAACTATCCGGCAGATCAGGCACCGCTCGGGTTACCGGGGTAGACATTCCCGGCGAAGTTCCCCAGGTTACAAACGGCTCGATCGACGCGGCATCGAACTCGATCGTCGTGTCGTAAGCCGCTCCTGCGTCTGTCGGGAGATCTGACCATGCTTCGACCGCATGCTCCCACCGTTCGCCTGATGGACTGTATTTCCTGCCCTTTAGATATTCAAAAGTCTTCTCATCCGGTGCAATTAGGCCAGCCTTTGCACCGGCCTCGATGCTCATGTTGCAGACGGTCATTCGACCTTCCATCGACAGGCCGCGAATTGCGGAACCGGTGTATTCGATGACGTGTCCGTTGCCGCCGTCGGTGCCGATGTGGTTGATTATGGCGAGGATCAAATCTTTCGCGGTGACGCCGAACTGCAATTCGCCTTCGACGTTTATCTGGAAATTCTTCGCCTTTTTCTGCTGAAGCGTCTGCGTAGCAAAAACGTGCTCGACCTCACTTGTGCCGATGCCGAACGCAAGAGCGCCAAACGCTCCGTGCGTGGATGTGTGCGAATCACCGCAAACGATCGTCATGCCCGGCTGGGTCAAGCCTTGCTCAGGCCCGAAAACGTGAATAATGCCTTGCTGGACCGCGTCTAAATCATAGAATTTTACGCCAAAATCACGCGTGTTTTGACGAAGCGTTTCGACCTGCTGGGCCGCGATCGGATCTTTGAACGGAAGGTGCCGGTTGAGCGTCGGGATGGCGTGATCGACTGTCGCAAAGGTCAGGTCCGGCCGGCGGACCTTTCGTCCGTTGATCCGCAACCCCTCGAACGCCTGCGGCGACGTTACCTCGTGGATCAGATGCAGATCAATATAAAGCAGCGAAGGCTTGTCCGCTTCCTCGTGAACAATGTGCGATTCCCATATCTTGTCGTAAAGCGTCTTCATTCTTCCACTATCTTTTTTTTTCTTCTCATGCCTCTTATTCGGTGGTCAAACTGCTTTCACTGTCAAAGATAAACAAGAAGAAACAAGCAAACGCGCATGTCCTAGGTTGCCTGTCCCGTGGTCCTCACCCTCAGATTGGCGCCTATGTGTTCACGGACAAGCCGGCCCATTTCTGCTGTCGAGATGATCTTCGAGTATCCTTCGCGAGCAAGATCGGCAGTCCGATAACCTTCATCAAGCACGTTTTCGATAGCAAGTTCGATCGCGGCGGCTGCCGCTTCATTCTTAGCCGAATATCGCAGCAGCATCGCCGCCGAAGCTATTCCACCAAGCGGGTTTGCAATATTCTTACCCGCGATCTGCGGTGCCGAGCCGTGTACCGGTTCGTAAAGGCCGATGTCCGAGCCGATAGTCGCCGAAGCAAGCATCCCGAGCGAACCGGTCAGTACCGCCGCTTCGTCTGAAAGTATGTCGCCAAACAGGTTTTCGGTCAGGATAACGTCGAACTGTGTCGGGGCCGTAACGAGGTGCATCGCACAGGCATCAACGAAAAGATGCTCAAGCTCGACATCCGGATAATCTGCCGCAATACGCGTTACCGTTTCACGCCAGATCTGCGAGGTTTCAAGGACATTTGCCTTATCAACGGACGTGACCTTTTTCCGGCGGCCCTGGGCAGATTCAAAAGCAACTCGGGCGATGCGTTCGACCTCTTCGACCGAATAACGCATCGTGTTATATCCGCCGGTCCGGCCGTCTTCAAAGCCTCTCGGCGTGCCGAAATAGAGCCCGCCAAGAAGCTCGCGGACGATAAGCAGATCAGTGCCGGCAAATATCTCACGCCGCAGCGGGGACGAATCGATCAGGGCGTTCACCGCCTTTGAAGGGCGAAGATTGGCAAAACCGCCGAGGGCTTTTCGCAAACCAAGCAAGCCGATCTCGGGCCTCTTCTCCGGCGGCAGATCGTCAAAATCGGGCGAACCGACCGCCCCGAGAAAAACAGCGTCACTGCTAAGGCATGCCTCTCTGGTCTCATCCGGCAGCGGTGAGCCTTTCTCCTTGATCGCGATCCCGCCGATAAAATGTTCTTCGGTTTCGATCTCAAGCCCGAATGCTACGGCGACGCTGGTCAGCACGCCCATAGCCTCGCGTGTTACTTCTGGCCCAATGCCGTCGCCGGGAAGTACGGTTATTTTCATACCGCTTTTCATTAAAGCTGTGATCACGCCGCGATCAATGTCTCCGAGCGCTCATGAACGATGCCGATCAGGTCCTGTTCGTAAATATTCTTTTTCTTGTCGGCCAGTTCGACAAAACGGGTGTAAATATCGGAGATCTCTTCCTGATCGAACGTAAAGCCGAGTTCCTCGTATCGTGAGGTCAGTGCATGGCGGCCTGAGTGTTTGCCAAGCACGATATCGTTCTTTGGAATGCCGACAGATTCCGGCGTCATTATCTCGTAACAAAGCGGGTTGCTCAACACGCCGTGCTGGTGAATGCCGGCCTCGTGTGCAAACGCGTTGCGGCCGACGATTGCCTTATTCGGCTGGACGCCAAAGCTAATGATCGACGAAAGCAGCGAGCTGGCCGAATAGATCTGCGAAGTGTCTATATCATTCTCGAACGGCATCTTGTCCGCACGAACCGCGCATGCCATTACAAATTCTTCAAGCGAAGCATTGCCCGCACGTTCGCCAATTCCGTTTATCGTACATTCGACCTGCCGTGCACCCGCCTCGACCGCGGCAAGGCTGTTTGCGACGGCAAGGCCAAGATCATTGTGGCAATGAACGCTGATCGTAACATCGCGGTCACCAACCACTCTCTGTTTGACGGTGCGGATCAAGTTGGCGTATTCCGTCGGAAGTGTATAGCCGACCGTATCCGGCACGTTCAGGATCGTCGCACCTTCTTCGACAGCGGCGGTAAATACCTCGCACAGAAAATCAATATCGCTCCGGGTTGCGTCCTCAGCCGAAAATTCGACCTCATCCGCAAGGCCCGCGGCTGCCCTGACCGCTTTGCGCGTCATCGCCAGCACTTCTGACCTGGTCTTCTTTAGCTTATACTCAAGGTGTATATCTGAAGTAGCAACAAACGTGTGAATGCGTGAACGGGCAGCATTTTTCAGTGCGTCACCTGCACGGAAAATGTCACCTTCGATCGTTCGCCCAAGGGCGGCGATGGTCGCATTTCGGCATTCGGCAGACACGGCGCGAACAGCGTTGAAATCGCCTTCGGACGCGATCGGGAACCCTGCTTCTATTATGTCAACCCCAAGCTGCTCAAGCTGCCGTGCCATGCGGATCTTTTCATCCAGGTACATTGAACAGCCGGGCGATTGCTCACCGTCACGCAAGGTTGTGTCGAAAATAGCGATCTTTTCTGATTTCATAAGCTCTCCGTCAATAAATACCGTGGCCGGACCAAGTATTTATCAGGTCAAGCGGCAATCTTAATTGTGCGAATCGTGAAAGTCAATGTTATATTTTCAATTGTTCCATAATATATTGTAATATTATGATTAGCGAAACGACGGGTGGTTTAGCTGCCGTACCGGCCTGAAAGGCTAACTGCCCGTCCGATGAATCTCAACAATGGACATTAACCAGCTTGAAGTATTGGTGACCGTTTCTCGTGAAAGGAGTTTTTCCCGTGCGGCCGAGCTGCTTGAGCGCACGCAGCCCGCGGTGAGCCAGGCAATTCGGCGGCTCGAGGCCGAGATAGGCGAAACACTTTTTGACCGATCATCCAAGGATGGCACGCTGACCTTCGCCGGCGAGGTGCTTGTGGGTTACGCCAAACAGATGCTAAATCTGCGAAACGCCGCGAGCGGCGCGATTCGTGATCTTCGCGGCCTGCACAAGGGCAAGGTAACGATCTCCGCGAACGAACATACAGTGTTCTGTCTTCTGCCTGTTATCGAGGCATTTCGGCGGCGGCATCCTAACATCAAGATCGAAGTGCAGCGGGGCGTTGCCAGCCGAATACCAAAAGAGATCACCGCCCGCGAGGTCGAGCTTGGCGTGATCTCGTTCAAACCAAATGACGAAACGCTGCGTTCCGTGCCTATCCTGACCGACGAGCTAAGGCTTATCGTTGCTCCCGGCCATCCGCTCGGTCAAAAGAGTTCAGTTTCGGTCAAAGAACTTGGAAACGAGATATTTATTGCTCACAACGCGGTCTCACCGTACCGCCGAAAGGTTATCGAGACGTTCGAAAGGAACAAGACAACGCTGAATATCGCGGTCGAACTTCCCTCGCTCGAAGCGATCAAAAAGCTGGTCGAAACCGGGGCCGGCGTTGCCCTTGTGCCAAAGCTTGCGGCTGCCGGCGAGATAGAAAGCGGCCGGCTTTTGGGCTTGTCTGTTGCCGAACTGAAGCTCGAACGCAAACTTAATATTGTGTACCGAAAGAATTCTGTTTTATCGCATGCGGCCGAGGCATTTCTTGTCGTTGCCAAAGAGATGAGCCGCCGATAGATCTTGGCTTGTAGAATGGACGGCGAATGCTAAGATAGGACACCACTCGACAGAGACCGGCCCCTGGGGCCTGTCGTACAATAAAAATATGTTCGAACAATTTACACTCGGCATTGAGGAAGAGTTTCAGATCGTTGACCCGGAGACACGCGAACTTAGGTCGCACGTTTCCGAGATACTGGATGAAGGCAAGCTCCTTTTGGGTGAAAAGATCAAGCCGGAGATGATCCAGTCGATGATAGAGGTCGGCACCGGCGTTTGCGCGAACATTCAGGAGGCGCGCGAAGATATCAGCAAGCTCCGCTGCATAATCTCCGGCCTCGCCCGTAAAAAAGGTATGGAGATCGTTGCCGCCTCGACGCACCCGTTCTCAAAATGGTCCGAGCAGGAGATCTACGACGGTGACAGGTACAAGCTGCTTGTTGACGAACTGCAGATGGTCGCACGCAGCCTGTTGATATTTGGCGTTCACGTTCACGTCGGCATCCCCGATCTAGAACGCCGCATTCATATAATGAACGCGGCCCGCTATTTTCTGCCGCACGTACTTGCATTGACGACCTCTTCGCCATTTTGGCTGGGGTTCAACACCGGCCTGAAATCGTATCGGTCTGAAGTGTTCAAAAAATTCCCGCGAACCGAGGTCCCCGACCATTTTGAGTCGTACCAGCAATACCAAAGTTATGTCGATCTGCTGATAAAGATGAACTGCATCCCTGACGGTTCAAAGATCTGGTGGGACGTTCGCCCGCACTATAAATTCCCGACGCTCGAATTTCGCGTCTGCGACATTCCGACCCGTGTTGACGATACCGTGGCCGTTGCCGCACTATTCCAGGCGATCGTGTGCAAGCTGCACCGGCTGATCGATTCAAACCTGGGCTGGCGTATCTATCACCGCCGCCTTATCCTCGAAAACAAATGGCGGGCCATTCGCTACGGCCTTGACGGAAAGCTTCTCGATCTCGGCAAGCAAAAGGAAGTTCCGGTAAAAGATCTGATACGTGAGCTGCTTGAGTTCGTCGATGAAGTGGTGGACCCGCTTGGGTCCCGCAAGGAGATCGAGCACATCCACACCATTCTGGACCGCGGCACGTCCGCCGACGATCAATTGCGTGTCTTCGAAGAATCAGGGGGCGATTTTAAGGCCGTGGTCGATATGCTGATCAAAAATACATTGGAGAATGTTCCTGACCGGTGCTTTGACTGACGCCTGAGTTTGGACGTTTCCGTTAGATAACTGACGAGAGTGTGCGGGCGGCTTCCGCGGCATCGGGTGCCTCCGGCTTTCTTACCGGTTGTCAGCCGATGTATCGCCTGAGGGCCTGGATGTCCGGGACGTTGATCGTTTTTCCGCTGACATCGACCAAACCGGCAGCCTGCATTCTCAGTATCGACCTCGTGACGACTTCCCTAACAGTGCCGATCCTTGCCGCGAGTTGGCTGTGTGTCAGTTCCTGAACAAAGCTGATCGAGTTGCCATCGCCGCTTCCGCGTCGGCCTGCCTCTTCGAGGATAAATTTTGCTATCCGCTGGCCGACCTCACGGAGCGAAAGCGTTTCGACCAGTTCGGCACATTTGCGAAGGCGCGTTGCGAGTAGTTTGGTCGCCGCAAGCGCAAGCTGCGGGTGTTTTGTGGAGATCGAACGAATATCTTCCTTTGCGATAAAAAAAACGCGTGAAGGTTCTTCTGCCGCAACGGTCGATGGATAATTGCCCTCATCAAAGACCGGAACCTCCGCAACCGTTGTGATCGCCCGCTCGACATGGATGACCTGTTCCCTTCCATCCGGCCCCGAACGATACGCCCGAAGCGAGCCTTCGGCGATAACATAAAGCCCGGCGGCAGGATCACCGGCAAGAAACAAGATCTCATTGCGGTCAAGCCGCTTCTCGACAACGCGCGAGGCAAGAACATCTAGAACTGGCCCATCCAACTGCCCAAAAAGCTCCGTTTTTACTAAGATCTCGATCCTGTCCACAATCGGATGATTGCATTTTTGGACACATCCCGCCAAATCGCGGACGGATCAGCGGCGGCGGACGCGTATGCCGATGCGTGGAAAATATTCCGCACGTCCGGCTCAACCGGCGGCCGGATCCTGCGACTGTTTTGGGATAAGCGTATAGATCAATCCGGCAAATGCGGCAACCCACGCGACGATCGTAAGATAGATAAAAACTCTTGGTATCCACATCAGCGGCTCAAAATCGAGCGCCTTTGCGAGTTGGAACGTGCAGGTGGTGTACATCCCCAGCGGAAAGACCATGCCCCAATATTGCGGATCGTAACGGAGAGGAAACCGCTTATAAACATGCCGCCAGAACCCGAGCATGAACAGCAACGGTATCCACCACGTGCCAGCCGACCAAAAGAAAAGCGTGAAACCGCGCAAAAACGGTGCGATCTCAGTAAGAAAGTGAGATTCCGGGGCGGCAATGATCAGCCGGGCACCGGCGAGAGTGGTTATCGCGACGGCACCCATGTTGATCCAATATGGCGGCGTCAGCGTTTCGCTGGAAATGCTGAGAAATGTGAACTGATAGAAAATGAGCGTGATAATGACCAGGTACAGCAGGCAGCCGACCAGGAACATGCAGACCGTAAAGAACAGGATCAGGTCCGCATATGCCAAATAATGCCCGGCAAGGAGCGTACCAAGGACCGATATCGACTGCGTGGCGACCCCGGCGATAAGCCATGCACCGTTCAGGCCCTTGTCGAGTGCGGGCTTGTTCTCGCGAATGGTCATCGCCATGAAAAAGCCGTACATCGTCAGCGTCCAGAGCACCAGGCCGATGAACCAGAGCACAAGAGCGAGCTGAAATTGTCCAACTACCAGGACAAGCTGGCTTCCAAACACACAGGTACCGGCAGGGACCGTGAAGAATCCCGGCCCGCGGGCGTGATTGCTGAGGTCGGCGCGAATGCGGCCCGGAAAACGGAAAATACGGAGCAAAAGTAGTATCCAGAGCAGTGCGAAGGCAAGGGTATTGAGATAAACAAGCGCCCAGGCAAACGTCTCCAGCCCCAGCAGATGCGAAGCTATCGACGTAATGCCGGTAGCCATGACGAGTGCAAAATAGCCGGGGAAAAGGTCAGCTATCGCCCCCGCCATTTTACCGGTTACTAGAGTTTTATTTTCTGCCACGTTGTTTGGCCGTCCTGAACATCATCGGAAAGGACCGTTTGCACGAAAAACCGGAAAATGTACCAGACAGCCATCCGCAACGGTATCGCGGGAGCCAGTGCCCATCATTTGCGAAGATAACCAGTGCTTGTCCGCTTGGCCGAGGCCGGCTTCCACCACAAAAAGATGGTGAGAGCGATCACCCAGCACGCGACCGAAGCTGTTATGAGCGGAATAAGCTGGTCAAATTCCCGGGCCAACGCGGCCTCAATAGTTGCGGCAAGTATCCAGAGTTGGGCCACGTTGATCATCACCAAAAGAACAAGCCGTGCCTGCCAAATGGCTGTTCGGCCCGGTTCAGGGGGCCGCCTGCCTGCATGAAAATGCGACGGCCAATTCGGGCCGTAAGCTTCCGCCGCTTTCTGTTTTGCTTGTTCATCAGACCGAGTATTAAATGTTTCCATGCTCGCTTCCTCCCACTCGGATCACGCCTGTCGCCCAAACCTCGTCGCCGCGAACTTCGATAGCGATCCGGTCCAGCGGCCGCTGCGGCGGGCCATAAAGTACATTGCCGGTCCGAGCATCAAATCCTCCCTCATGGCACGGGCACTCCAACCGGTCATGAGACTTTGCGTAGTAAACCGGGCACGTCAAATGTGTGCATTTCTGGCCAAAGGCGGAATATTCGCCTTTTGGTCCGCGCACCAGGATCGCGGAATCCTGTTCGCCGGGATATTTGAAATTTAGAGCGTTTCCCGGCTCAAGTGCGGCCGAGCCCTCGATCTGCATCGGCGTGAAGTGCTCCGACTGGCTTGCATCATACACCGCCTTGCCTGCAAATACAGCAGAACTTGCTAAAAGAGCGCTCGAGGTGACAAACAAAAAGTTACAGAATTCGCG
>CAUJFK010000336.1 GCA_963169175.1 Acidobacteriota bacterium
GGCCCCGCTTCGTGATCTGCTCATGCATCTCACGCTCGCTGGACTGATAGGATTCACGATGAATGGATACGCAATGTTCTAAAGAACCGACCCGACCTGACAATTGACCGTTTACAGCGAACGCGACAATTGATGGACCAATATGCCGATAATTGCCTGGTTGAGCGGTATGAGCGGCATATTGACGGCTTGGTTCTTCCAGATACGGACGACCCGTATGTTCTTGCTGCAGCTATTCAATGCAAAGCTCAGGTTATAGTAACCTTCAATTTGCGCGACTTTCCACGGAATATACTTGACCGACACGGTCTCCGGGCGGTAGGGCCAGACGATTTTGTCACTCGACATTTCGAAAAAGATCCGGCCAGTGTATGCCTTGCTTTTTCCAAACAGCTAGCAAGTTTGAAAAATCCGCCGATCACTAAGCAAGGCCTTATGCAAATCCTGACGAAACAAGGGCTGGTAGAAACGGTCGTTTTGCTAAAGAACTGTCCGAACGAGTTTGCATGAAGATAGGTATCCTAATTTCAGGCCGCGGATCGAACATGGCCGCATTGATTGACGCCGTTGGCAGGGGAGCAATTCCGTCGGCTGAAGTGGCCGTAGTTATCAGTGACAAGGCAGATGCCGTCGGATTGGCCGGCGCCCGTGAACGTGGAGTCGAAGCAGTAGTGGTGGAACGACGGGGCCGCACGCGTGAGGAGCACGATGCTGAGCTCATCGAGGTATTGAGGAAGCGCGGAGTAGAATACGTATGTCTCGCAGGCTATATGCGGCTGCTTTCAAATGACTTTATTTCGGCGTTCAAGGACCGAATTATCAACATTCATCCCAGCCTTCTGCCAAGTTTTCCCGGCCTGGACGCGCAGCGGCAGGCCCTGGACCACGGGGTGAAAGTGACAGGCTGTACGGTCCATTTTGTAGATGAAGATCTGGATGCAGGCCCGATAATACTTCAGCGCGTGGTTGAGGTACTGGATGATGACACGGTTGAATCGCTGTCGGCGCGGATACTGGAGCAGGAGCACGCGGCGTACGTTGAGGCCGTTAGGCTCGTTGCCTCAAGCCGCCTGCGGATCGAAGGCCGGCGGACGTTTCTGATTGAGAATGAAGCCGTAGGTGAAAGCAACTCCTAGGAATCGCCATCCACCTGTGATTCAAAGTGCAAAACGGTCATATCGCCGTTTGTGTCCATGAATTCGATGGTGTTCTCACTGTCATCGAGATCGTATTGCACCGCAATGCCATGGACATTATCGACGCGGTTGGTTATCTCGCGGCCCTTTGCGCTTAGGCGGTTGACCGTTACAACATCGTTGTCGATCGAGACAGTCGCAAAGGAGCCCTCTTCATCCTCCTCGGCCACACCATCTCCGATAAACGCCTCAAAACGGGCCCGTCGCCCTGTATTGCGGTTCGAAAATTCCTCAAGGAACGTATTCCAGTCGGCCGGTTCAATGGTTTTCTTCTGCATGTCGCCCTCCGTGTTCTTTAGTTACTTCGATTTTGGACGATTGAAGGGTGTATAGCAATGAAAATAAGCGTTCGCAGGAAATAAGCACGTTTCCCTAACGGCATCTTGTTCGTAGGTTTTCGTTCTCTTTTCGACTTTTTCGTGGTCAACGGACCGGCTTCGCTACCACGAAAAGCACGAATCAAGAAACGAAACCCGCAAAACAGGAATTCTTCGTTGAACCCGAACACACTTTGAACAAATCCTGTCCACGGTGCGAATTTCGCAGTGTTTTCTTTGACACAATGGGCAAAGTTCCCGTAAACTCTAAGTTTTCACTTGTGAAGTGAAGTTTAATGGAGAGTAATTATGCCGCAGAGAACATTTCAACCGAACAACCGGAGACGCGCGAAGAAGCACGGGTTCCGAGCGAGGATGGCGACGAAGAACGGCCGCGCAGTGCTGAAACGCCGCCGGGCCAAAGGCAGGAAGCGCCTGACAGTTCAGCATTATTAGGCTTTTCGCTGCCGAAGGACGCAAGGATCCGCAAACGGGCCGAGTTCCTGAGGGTTTACGATAAAGGAAAGCGTTTCGAAGGCCGTTTTATGACGGTTTTCATTTTGCCCGGCGAACACACTTTGCACCGTATCGGCGTGACCGCCACAAAAAAAGGGATCGGCAACAAGGCTCACGACCGCAACCGTGCAAAACGCCTGCTTCGTGAATCGTTTCGGCTTTCGCGGAACGAGATCGACGCAATAGACGTAAAGCTCGATTGGGTGCTGAACGCAAGACGAAATATTTTAAAGGTGAAACTCGCCGGCCCGCTCGACGATCTGAAGGCCGTCGTGGCGAAGATCAAAGCAGACGAATCGGAATTGCTGCCACAGAAAACGCAGAAGGACACAGATTGACACGCCGTTGTCCAGATCTGTTTACTCTGAGATTCTCTGTGGCAAAATGTTTTTAGAGTGAAATTTTTAGTGCTGGATCTGTTGGGCCTATACAAGGCGGCTGTGTCGCCCTTTCTTCCGCCTGCGTGCAGATTTGAGCCTACATGTTCGGAATATGCCCGCCAGGCGGTTGAAAATTACGGCGTTCTCCGCGGCAGTTGGTTGGCAGTAAGGCGTTTAGTTCGCTGTCAGCCGCTTTGCAAAGGCGGGCACGATCCGGTGAAGTGAAGTTTTAGCGTGGATCAACAAAATAATCAGAATCAGTCCCGATTTCTAATAGCCGCCGTCGCATCGATGGCCGTACTATTCGTTTGGTCGTATTTCTTCACCCCGACGAAACCGGCTGATAATACCAACACGGCATCGGTCGCCGAGGCAACACCTTCGCCGCAGGTCGAAGTGCCGGCAACTCCGGTCCAGCAGCCGCAGCCTGTTCCGGCATCGGCCGACAGTACTCCAAATCGGACAATTACGATCAAAACGCCGTTATACGAGGTAACGCTTGATTCGAAAGGCGTCGTCGCAAAAAGCTGGGTCCTGCTCAAAAACAAAACGCCAAAGGGCACTGAGCCGATCTACGCGGACGGTTCGACCGAGGCAAATAAGAAACCGCTGCAGCTGATATCGCAAAAAGCCATCGAGGAAAATAGGCTGCCGTTTCGCCTGTTGACGGCTGACCAAAATCTGACAACGCTTGTCAACGAGCGGAATTATCAGATCTCGATACCCGACGAAACGATCACGCTTGCGGACGGCCAGGAGCGGCAGATCGACTTCACGCTGACCGACGCAAGCGGGGCCGAGGTCAAAAAGTCGTTCGTATTCCGTGCCGACAGCTATATTGCCGATCTTGCCGTAACGCTGAAGCAGAACGGCCAACCGGTGCCGAATACACGCCTTGCCATCGGCGCCAGTATCGGCGATCACGCGATCAACCATCACAGCTTCTATCATATCGAATCGGAAACGGTCGCGATCGTGAACGGTGAGATAATTAGGCATCAGGGCGGCTACTCTTTCACCTACGGTGCCGACAACCAGGCCGTTCTGTCGGACCAGGGTAGTGTTGATTGGGCCGGCGTTGGTGATGCGTATTTCGCCATGGCCGCGATACCGGCGACACAGCAGCAGGGTATAGAATACAAGGCCTCAAAGTTCGAGGTTGAGACTCAGCCTTTCTATCCCAGCATCTGGAAATGGGTGATCCGTACCCCTGAAACTAAGGAAACCAGACACCTGGTAACTGCGTTTGTCCCCATAACTTCAGACGGAACGGTAACGAAGATATACACGGGAACGAAAGACTATTTCCTGGTCTCGAACCTGAGTGAACCGTTGAGCGGTGCGGTCGGCCGCGAAATAGATCTTGTTAACCTGATCAATTTCAGCAACTATCGCGTGCTCAGGTTCTTTGTAAAACCGCTTTCTATCCCGATCCTGCATGCGCTGCATTTTTTTAACACCATCACGTCAAATTACGGCTTGGCGATCATTATCTTTACCTTCCTGTTCTATTCGCTGCTCTTTCCGCTGAGGTGGAAACAGTCGAAATCGTTCAAGAAGGCATCGGCGAACGCTCCGAAAATGAAGGAGCTACAGGACAAGATCAAGGCCCTGCAGGCAAAGGGTGTCCCGACGGACGATCCGCGGATGCGCGAGCTGCAAATGCAGCAGTTGAAAATGACCAAGGACGCACTGCCTATCGGCGGATGCTTGCCGATGGTGCTCCAGTTTCCGCTGCTCTTTGCTTTTTACACGGCTAT
>CAUJFK010000337.1 GCA_963169175.1 Acidobacteriota bacterium
GATTCATACCGCAAATTCCGCAACACGCTGCGATATGCGCTTGGAAATCTGGAAAGTTATAACAACGCGACAGATGCGGTCCCGGAAAACGAAATGGAGCCGATCGACCGGTGGGCACTCGCAAGCCTCGCCGAGGTATCCGAAAAAGTTGTCGAAGGCTATAGAAACTATGATTTTCAGGCAGCATACGGTGCGATCTATCATTTCTGCACTGTAACGCTCTCGGCCCGGTATTTCGATATAATCAAGGATCGGCTCTACATCTACGCACCGCGTTCGGCGGAAAGGCGTTCGGCTCAAACGGCACTTTACCAGATAACCGATACGCTCTGTCGGCTTCTTGCGCCTCTGCTCGCGTTTACAGCGGATGAGGCGTGGGAGAATATTCCGGGCCAAACTGTGTCGTCAGTACACTTGGCCGAGTTTCCGAAAGAAGCGCCAGCATCCGAACGGCAAGAGGCCGATGCAAAACTGCTCAGCGATTGGGAACGCATCTTCGCCATCCGCGACGAAGTGCTGAAAGCTCTCGAAGAAGCCCGCATCGCAAAACAGATCGGCTCGTCGCTCGAAGCCAAAGTCATCCTAACGACCGACGCCGGAACGACCCGGTTCCTGCTCGACTATTTCGACCAGCTTCGCTACATCTTCATCGTCTCGCAAGTCGAGGTCCACGAAGGCGATGCCGGTAACGCGGGCACTCCTGTCCGCACGTCCGTGAAGATCGAAAAAGCCGACGGCCAAAAGTGCGAACGCTGCTGGAATTATTCGACCCGCGTTGGCGAATTTGAAAGCTATCCGACCGTTTGCGAGCGGTGCATTGCGGCATTAATGGAGATCGAAAGAGCGGCCACTGCATAGGATCGCAAGTACTTTTGTGCTCTTTGTGTCTTCAACTTTGTGTTCTTTGTGTTAAAAGAAAGAACGTTAACACAAGGACGCAAAGGGCGGACAACAAGCTGCAGGTTAGGGTGAATGACATGAAACTGATCATTATTGTTCTCATGACTTTCTTTGTCTCGGCCGTATCGGTTACCGGACAAAACGTGTACACGCCCGAAAAAGGCTCTGCCGAACGAAAGGCGATACTTGATGCCCTGCGGATCCCGGTCGAACGGCATCTGAAGCAAAAGATCGTCTTTGTCGCTGACAACTTTAGCGTGCAGGGAACATGGGCATTCGTCAGTGGGACGCCTCAGGCGCCGTCCGGTGGTTCTCCTGATTACAGTGGGACCGTATTTCAGGAAGCAAAGGAAGCTGGAGCCTTTGACAATAATTTCTTTGCGTTGCTTCGAAAGTCAGCTGGCAAATGGCGAGTCGTAAAATATGCGATCGGCTGTACCGATGTTTGTTATGTAGATTGGTGGAGAAGGTATAAAGCCCCAAAGGCGATCTTTCCTTATACTGAATAGAGGAAGAGCGGGCATTTTGAGAAATGCAGGATTTTCAATCAATAGTATCTTCGCCCCGCTTGGCTTATGCCGAAGCGCTAAAATTCTTCAAAGGTGAAGGTATGCTCAATGACGCTCTGGGACGGTTGGCGAAGGACCTTGAGTCAAACGACATAAATTATGTCGTTATTGGAGCGGTCGCTCTGAACCAATACGGGTTTCATAGATTGACAGTGGATATCGATATTTTATTGAGTACCGAAGGTTTAGAACAATTTCAAAGGGAGTTGGTTGGTTTGGGATACCGTCCGGCGTTTGAAGGTGCCCGGAAGAAGTTCCAGATCACACGCGAGAATATTCCGCTAGAAATAATAACAACCGGCGAATATCCGGGCGATGGCAAGCCGAAAGCGGTTGTATTTCCAGACCCGAAACAGTTCGCGGTCGTGATCGACGGAATAAAGACGATCTCGCTGGAAAAGCTGATCGAACTCAAACTCGCATCGGGATTGACGGCACCGCATAGATTAAAAGACCTTGCGGATGTGCAGGAATTGATAAAGGTCAGGCATCTTGATAAAACGTACGCTGAAAATCTCGACGCGTCTGTACGGGACAAGTTCATCGAACTGGCCGAAGCAGTCGCCGCCGCTGGAGACGAACAAAATTGAAGGCCCGAACGTAGTATGATGACTATGAAAAACTTAACTCTTCTATTCGTAACCGTCGTTTTTCTTGCGATCGGCGGCTTTGCTCAAACCCCGGAGAAGGATGCGGTGCGCGTTCCGCTTGAAAATTACATCAAAGCACATGCGACCGGCGATCCTGAATTTGCCCGTAAGGCCTTCCATACCGAAGGCAACATGACCTGGATCCGTGATGGAACGTACTCGACGCGACCATTTGCTGAATTTATCGCCGGGTTTAACGGTAAACCGGCCGCGGACGAGGCCAAACGAAAACGGTCTATCGACGCGATCGATATTGTCGGTAATGCGGCGGCGGCCCGTATAACTTTGGATTATCCAACGGTAAAATTTGTCGATTACATGACGCTGCTCAAGATCAACGGCGAATGGAAAATAGTGAACAAATCGTTCTACGCCGAGCCGAAGCAGCCGGCCGAAGTGAAGAAAGCGCAGTGAACAAACGCGACATCATTTGGAAGCTGGCCTACCTCGTCATTGCGGGTGGGGTTTTTATGGTGGACCAGGCGAGCAAGGCCTGGGCCATCAGGCGGCTGCGGTTTGGCGATGAGATGAGCGTCATTTCGGGGTTTCTGAATTTTGCCTATGCCCAGAACACAGGTGTTGCTTTTTCAATGCTTGACGATCACGGGAGCACCGGCCGCTGGGGACTTTCGATAATTGCAATGATCGCCGGCGTCCTGGTCTTGTATTTCTTCTGGCGGACGCCGCGATCAGACGATCGTATTCTGGGCTCTCTCGCGCTGCTTCTGGCGGGCATTGCAGGCAATGTGACAGACCGCCTGCGGCTTGGGTTCGTTGTCGATTTTATCGACGTACAGTTTGGCTCATGGCATTATCCAACATTCAACGTGGCGGACATGGCAATTGTCACTGGTGCCGCATTGATGATCCTCGATATATTTTTATCAAAGCGAAAGGCAGAAACACGACCGGTAGGGAGTGTGCCGGAGAGTAAGTAGACCTGACCTGTTTGCGAGAAGAACCCACCGCCACGCGAAGTGGCTTGACTTGTAGAACGCGTTGCAAAAGAACCCACCCGCTAACGCGAGGTGGTTCCGCCTTATGTACCCAGAACTTTTCCGCATCGGCAGTTTTCCCGTGACCAGCTACGGTCTTTGGCTGGCGGTTGGGATGCTGCTTGCTCTTTTTGCCGCATCGCGGTTGGCGGCAAAGGACGGGCTGCCGCGCGAGCGGATATACGATCTTGGATTATGGACGCTGCTCGGCGGGCTGTTGGGATCGAAGATCTTGATGTTCTTTGTTGATGACAACGTGAACGTCTTTTCGCTCGACTTTCTTCGATCAGGCGGCGTCGTGTATGGCGGAATAATCGGCGGATTTCTGGCGGTGGCGTTTTTGGTCCGCTATTACAAACTCCCGTTTTGGAAAGTGACCGATGCGTTTGCACCAGCGGTCGCGCTTGGGCAGGCATTTGGCCGCCAAGGCTGTTTTGCGGCCGGCTGCTGTTGGGGCAAGCCGACCGATCTTTGGTGGGGCGTGCATTTTTCGGAAGCAGGACACGAATACACGGGCGTTCCGATGTACGGCCCAAGCGGGGCCGAGCTTTTTCTTCATCCAACTCAGCTGATCGAATCGTTCGCGATGCTCGCCGTATTCGCATTTCTATTCTGGCTCCACAGACACAAGAAATTTGACGGGCAAGTGTTGATCGCATACGGGATAATTTATTCGATCTTCCGCTTTTCGATCGAGTTCATCCGTGATGATCCGCGAGGAGACCTGTTCGGCCTGACGACCTTCACAGGGCTTTCAACCTCGCAGATAGTCAGCCTGGTAGTGGCGGCGGCGTGTGTAGTCTTCATGATAATGCGGCTTAGGAAGGTGGAAACACAACCGGCAGCGAGTGTGCCCGATCCAACACCGGACCGCTAAGGAACCCACTCCATGCCGGTCGCGTTTCCGTTTATGCCGCAGCCTGATTCCACCTTTATCAAAGTTGAACTAGCGGATGCAGCCAGCCGGCTCGACACGTTGCTTGCCGAACGCATCGACGGCTGGTCGCGTTCGCAACTGCGGAAACTTATCGAAAACGGTGACGTGTTGGTCAATGAGCGGCCGGCGAAAGCCTCATATAAAGTGCGTGCCGGGGATGAGATCGATGTTGACCTGACTGAAGAACCCGTCGCAAAGTTCGAGCCGGAAGACATTCCGCTTGATATTGTTTTCGAAGATGAGTATCTGGCGGTTATCAATAAGCCCGCCGGAATGGTCGTCCATCCCGGAGCCGGTGTATCAAGCGGCACACTCGCAAATGCGATAGCCTGCCATTTCAAGTCAATACCGCCAGCGTTAGCGGGTGGCATGGTTCCCTGGTACAGATCAACATCCGACA
>CAUJFK010000338.1 GCA_963169175.1 Acidobacteriota bacterium
CGAGGCAAGCATGTTCAATCCTTCGACGTAATCGCCCGCCCGCGACTTTTCGCCTGAAACGATCATCCAGCCTGATCGATATCCGCACGACCGATAGTTTTTACTCAACCCGTTGAACGTCAGAAACAGCACGTCGTCAGCGAGCGAAGCTATGCTCGTGTGCGTGTTGCCGTCGTATAAAGTTTTGTCATAGATCTCATCGGCAAAAACGATAAGCTGATGCTCGCGGGCGATCTCGACGATCGATCGCAGCACTTCGTCAGGGTATAACGCTCCGGTCGGATTGTTTGGATTGATGACCACGATGCCGCGTGTTTTCGGCGTGATCTTTGCGCGAATATCCTCAAGGTCAGGCAGCCATTCGCTTGCTTCATCGCAGATGTAATGAACAGGTTTGCCGCCGCTTAGGCTTACCGCGCCCGTCCACAGTGGATAATCGGGAGCAGGAACCAGGATCTCGTCACCCGCATCAAGCAACGCATTTAGCGACATCGTTATAAGTTCGCTTGCCCCGTTGCCAAGATAAACGTCATCAACCGTGACGCCGCCTATGCCTTTTTCCTGCGTATAACCGACCACCGCGCGCCGCGGGGCAAACAAACCCTTGCTGTCCGTATATCCAGCCGAGTGTGGCAGGTTCCGGATCATGTCCTGAACGACCTCATCCGGCGGCTCAAATCCGAACGACGCGAGATTGCCTATGTTCAGCTTGATAATATTCTGACCTTCATCCTCCATCCGCTGCGCCAGCTCCAAAACCGGGCCGCGGATGTCATAAAAAACATCGGCCAGCTTGCTTGATTTATTTATCCGCTCGTGTTTCACAACTCCAATTCACTGTCCGTATTCTCAAGCTCAGTTTCGAGTGAGAGTTTTCTGCCATTAATGATATTGTAGCCGACGATCCAGCAGTAAAGACTTGTCGGGACGAACCTTAGGCGCACGCCGTTGTGAGTACGGTCACCCTGGTGAGTCAAGGTCGTGACCAGCGCTCGATCCAGTTTATTAGCGGCGCAAAATGAAAGAAGGCTCTTCAATTCTGATGGCTTGTTAGCGTAACGGTCAGTCCACTTAACTTCAATCGCCCACTTCGCTCGCTGATTGGCATCGAGACCGACAATATCCACCTCGCCGTTTGTCCAACGAGCGTAATATCGCTTACCCGACGAATGGAACCACTGAGAAAAGATCGCCGTTTCGGCAAGCGAACCCATCACCGGCGCGTCGCTTTTCAGCAGTTCAAAAAGTGCGCTCCACATCGACGGGTTCGTTACATAGACCTTAAAAAAATTCGCCCGCTGAAAATGCCGCGCATTTCGGTCCACGCGATGAACAAGTTTTATCAGAAACGCAGCCTCGAGATATTCTATATATTTTTTTATCGTGTTCTTCGCAACACCAGAGCTTTTCGAAAGGTTCTCGAGCGAGACCTCATTCGCCGTGTTGAATGCTAAGGTCGTGAAAAGATAATTGAGTTCCTGGATATCCTGAATCCCGTATAAGCTTGGTAGGTCGCGAAGGAGAACTCGGTCAATAATGTCTGACTTAATAAATCTGCCCAGGTCAGCCTGAATCGCATCAGAGAACATCACTTCAGGGTACCCACCAAAATTGAGGTAGTTAAGAAAGTGACGATTCAACTCGTTAATGTCAGCGGCAACGAAAGTCTTTTCCCGAAGGTCCACTTGATGGGTTTGCCCGAGCAAGTCCAGATATTCGTGGAAAGTCAACGGAGGCAATAGAAAGTCGGTGAACCGACCGGCTCCTGATTCACTGCTCTTTAGTCTTAGGGCCGCAGCCGAAGAACCGGACGCAACGAACTTAATATTCGAATAACGGTCAACCAAAACTTTGAGATGAACTTCCCAGTCCTTCAGGTATTGGATCTCGTCGTAAAGAATAAAGATTCTGGCATTTGTGTTGATGTTAATCTGTGCCGCCTCGGCAAACAACTCCAATAGGCTTTCGAGTCCAAGACCGTTAAAAATCGGATGATCGACCGAAAAATAACAAATACGCCTCGGCGAAACGCCGTTCGCAATAAGCTCACTTGCGGCCTGATGCATTAGAACGGTCTTACCAACTCTTCGCGGCCCCAACAACAGAACCGCCCGTTGAGGCTGCGTCGCCTCGATCAGTGGGTAAAATAGTTCAAAATATGCTCTTCGGCGCAAGGACGAGTACGCTGAATCGATTTGGTGTTGAGAATCCCACCAAATATTTTCTGCCTGGATCCGTCGCAAAACTTGCTCTCGCGATATTTGTTGCACTGAAAGGGACTATAGCACACGGCGTGTTTAACATCAATTGCCTGACTCTATAAGAGGGAGGCCGCATAAACCCTGTGTTTACAATAATAGCGGGGACGTGAAAGAAAGAGACTCCGTAATGAACCGAATTTGGCATGCCCTCGGCAGGATTCGAACCTGCAACCGAGCGATTATGAGCCGCGCGCTCTACCGTTGAGCTACAAGGGCATGAACTGTAGAGTTTAGATCATCGAGTGCCGAATTCGCAACTCGGACGCCACGGGTCAGGAATTAGCGGTGTTCGGTGAACCTTCGGAATGATCATACCCATACGCGGAACGCTCAATCCGCTGGACCGAAACAAAACGTGCCGCCTGGCGGGATGTAATGTCGCGGACGACCTTGATCGCCAAGGCAGCGGCGATGATGGTCAAAGACGATGCGACGACAAACCCCAATCCCATGGTGGCAACATTATCCGTACGCTCGGGGTCAAACAGCTTATCGACGCCGTTGGTCACGATATTCGCAGCCAGCCAAAATCCCCACCACAATGCCATAAAGGTAGGAGCACTGTGCAGGCTCTCGGTCAGGAACATCTGATCCTGGGGTATTTCAGGGTCACTCTCCCACCAAACCTCGCGGACGACCTGAAACGGCCTTACCAAATTCGCGAACGGAATGAACCACCATCCAACGGCCCAGCCTGAAGAAAATCGCAGAAAGCTCGGCCGCAGTGCCGGCAGATTCTTGTACGAACGGTTCAGCCAGATCAGAAACACGACAATGGTCGCGATCGTCACCGGAACATTAGCAAGGGTCAGCAAGCCGTAAACCATATACCATGCCGACATCGGCCCCTCTTCACCAAGGTCAATGATCGACTCAGGCCGAAGCATTGCCCCGACACCGGTAAACACCATCAGAACGTGAAAGAATGAAATGAACGATAGCCCCGCGATGGTGATGAGGCTCCAGGTCTTTGTCGGTCGGTATACTTCTGTCATCAGGAAATATTGCGGGATCGTGTCGAGCGTAGTCTGGGAGAGAATATCATATTTCCGTTCCAGAACCTGTTTTCTCAACCAACCGGCAATGGCGCGGGACCCGTCAAAATTATCCTATCGTTCATATTCCTCTTCGCGATAAATCGCTTATCTGCTATATTTGCCTAACTCTTCCGAAAAAATCTAACTCACTACCGATCAAAGGAATAAAGATGAGCGCACAAGTAGACGATCTTAACGGCAAAGCCGATCGCAGCTTTTTCGGGCACCCCGCGGGGCTATCGACGCTATTCATGACCGAAATGTGGGAGCGTTTCTCCTACTACGGCATTCGGCCGTTGCTGGTGCTGTTCATGTCAACAGCGTTGCTGAACGGCGGCTTCGGGTTTGAGCGGCCGCAGGCGTCGGCGATCGTGGGTATTTACGCGGCAAGCGTTTATCTCGCATCCTTGCCCGGCGGCTGGATCGCCGACCGCTGGCTTGGCCTAAGGCGTTCGATACAGTTTGGCGCTTTCCTGATAACGATGGGCCATTTGTGCATTGGCCTTTCGGGATTTGTTTCGGGCAAAGTGATGTTCTTTGTCGGCCTGATCCTGATCGTTTTGGGAACCGGCATGTTGAAGCCGAATATCTCGGCGATCGTCGGCGACCTTTATCCGGGCGGCGGAGCACGGCGGGATGCGGGTTTCTCTATCTTTTACATGGGCATCAACACCGGTTCGCTGCTCGGCCAGTTGGTGACAGGATTTCTTGGTGAAAATTATGGATTCCATTGGGGATTCGGTGCCGCCGGGGTCGGAATGTTGTTTGGATTTCTTTGGTTTACGTTTCGAGCTCAGCCAACGCTAGGCGAAATAGGCAAAGAGCCAACCAGAGACCCCGATCCCGCGAAACAATCTTCCAGAGAAAGCAACGTAAAAATACTTGTGGCGGGCATTCTGATCGCCATTGCGATAGTGGTTGCGCTGGCCGCGTTCGGTGTGATCACGCTCGATCCGCAGGTCGTCGGCAAGTACTATGCTTACGTACTGGCGTTGATAGTGATCGCATATTTTGCGTACGTTTTTGTTTTCGGCGGTTTGAATTTTGATGAGAAGAAACGCATCATCGTGATCGCAATTCTCTCATTCGCAGCATTGATATTCTGGGCCGCGTTCGAGCAGGCTCCGACATCGCTCCAACTCTTTGCCAAAGATTTCACACAGCGCGAGTTTTTTGGATGGGAGGTTCCAGCCACCTGGTTCCAGTCTATCAACTCACTCTTTATTATAATTTTCGCTCCCGTTTTTGCGTGGCTGTGGGTATGGCTTGGCAACAGGAATATTAATATTTCAAGCCCGGCGAAGTTCGCATTTGGATTGGCAATGGCGGCGGTCGGATTTGGATTGATGATAATTCCGGCCAACGCTCTTGTAGCGACCGGCGGAGCCATCAAGGTTTCGGCGTTGTGGCTGACGTTCAGTTATTTGTTCCAGACGTTTGGCGAATTATCGCTCAGCCCGGTGGGCCTATCGTCGATGACGAAACTTTCGCCTAGGCGATACGTCGGGCAGATGATGGGAATTTGGTTTCTTGCGACGTCGCTCGGCAATTTGATCGCGGGACTGGTCGGCGGGAGCGTCGATCCGGAAAAGCTGGAGCAAACGCCTACATTGTTTACATGGACGACGATCGCCCTGGTTATCGCCGCGGTGGTAATGGCACTCCTGTCATACCCGATCGCCAGAATGATGCGTGGCCAGCCGGAAACTCTTGACGATTTTCCAAAGGTCGAACCAGCCTTACCTCCTATCCAGGCAGAACTTAAGATCGGGCGCGATTCCTAAACGTCAACGCTCGCGCTGTTTGTACGCCTGTGCGGCCTCGGTCGCGCCGGCGTGCATTATTTCCGGTTTGTGGTACTTCCAGTATTTTTCAAATTCCTCGTCGGTCATTTTGGGCTTCTCACCGCGCTCTTTCGTCTTTAGGTATTTTTCCGCCCATTCACGCATTTCAGGGATATTGTTCAACGCGGCACGCGCTCCATGCATCAAATTATCTCGTTCCATTAGTTTGATCTCCTTATGGTAGATTAAACACTTTGGCCCGCGTTCCGGGCAAGAGCAGACCTGCTCAGAAATTTTATCGAAGCACGGAGTTTTACGTGAAATATAGTTTGTTTGCCTCTCTCCTTATCTTTTCGCTGGCCTCGAACGGCATTTTTGCTCAAGCAAAGGCGACCCCGGCACCAAAGAATTCGGCGGTTCCGGCCGCAGTCAAGCCGTCCGAGAAAAAGCAGGACTATGTTGTTCCGTTCGTGAACAAGACACTGCCGAACGGCCTTGAGGTGATAGTTCTGCAGGATTCATCCGTTCCGATAGTTACGGTCGAATTGGCGGTACGCAACGGCTCATTTACTGAACCGCCGGAACTGCACGGCCTTTCGCATCTGTATGAGCACATGTTCTTTAAGCCGAATTTTGCATCGGCTGTCCGCGAATGTGCGTCGCAGACAAGCCGCTTTTCGGTGCCGCCAATTTGCCTGCGAGCAAGAGAATTGAGCTCGCGCATCGGCGATGTCTCGTACCTTAAAGACAGCAACAAATTAAGTATCTCGAACGGATCGACACGCGAGGAGATCGTAAATTATTACTTCACGACCACGCGCGACTACCTCGCCTCCGCCATCCGCAATATCAACGATGCGATCCGCTATCCGGTCTTTGATGAAGACGAATTCGAGAATGAAAAAAAGGTTGTCATTGGCGAGATCGACCGGCTCGAAGCAAACCCGTTCGGCATGCTCGACCGCGTGATGAAGCAGAAATTGTTTTATAAATATCCGACCCGCAAAGACCCGCAGGGCACGCGGGAATCGGTCGGCTCCGCGACCATCGAAAAGATGAAGCTGATCCAGTCGCGTTACTACGTTCCGAACAACGCGGCGCTGATAGTAACCGGCGACGCAAAGCCCGACGAAGTATTCAAGCTGGCCGAACAAATTATGGGAAGCTGGGAACGGCGCCCCGTCGATCCGTTCAAGGAGTTTCCGCTGGTCGAGCATCCGCCGCTTGAAAAAAGCGAAGGCGTGATCCTGGAGCGAAGCAAGGAGGAAGTAACCGCCGAGTCAGGTGAAGAAAACCTGTTTGTCATGCTCGGGTGGCAAGGCCCATCCATCGGCAAGGACGACGCCGCAACCTATGCAGCGGATGTTTTTTCCTACATAATTTCACAGCCCGATTCGCGGTTCCAGCGAAACCTGGTCGATTCAGGGCTCGCTTCGGGTGCGAACTTCGGCTACTACACGCAGCGCAATGTCGGGCCGATCAACCTTGTGCTGACAGGCACACCGGCAAAAGGAAAGGCGGCGTTAAAAGCTGCTTACGGCGAGGTCGCACACTTCACTGACCCGACCTATTTCACCGACGCCGAACTTGAAAGTGCCAAAACGATCCTCGAGACGCGGGACCTGTTCGAACGTGAAAAACTAAGCGAATATGCACACACGCTTGGCTTTTGGTGGTCCTCGACGGGAATCGACTATTTCCGCGGCTATCATTCAAAACTTCGAGCCGTAACCCGCGCCGATATTGACCGGTACATAAAAACGTATGTCCAGGACAAGAACCATATCGCAGTTGCGATGGTGTCGGCAGAAGGCAAAAAGGCGTCCGGCCTGACGGAAAAAGACCTCATCGGAGGTGCGAAATGACCTTGAAACATAAGCTTCTCACTTTTCTCATTCTTTCGTTGTTCATTGGGTCGGGTGCTGCGTCTGCACAAGAAGCAAAGTCGGATGATCTCGCCGCTTCTGCCGCGCTGGTCAGTGAGTTTGAGGTGAACGGCCTAAAGGTAATACTAAAACGCCGGCCCGGTTCGCCAACGGTCGCCGGCGGCGTGTTCGTCCGCGGCGGGGCCCGCAATATCAACGAAAAGAACGCCGGCATCGAGGCCCTGACGCTTGCCGCCGCGATCGAGGCGGGAAAGAATTTTCCGCGGCAGACCGTCCGCCGAGAGCTTGCCGGAATGGGAAGCGAGATCGGGGCAGGTTCAAATAACGATTATAGTGCGATCAGCCTCGGCACGACCCGCGATAACTTTGATCGCTTCTGGAATATTTTCTCAGATGTCGTATTAAATCCGGCCTTTGCTGAAGCCGACATCAACCGCGTTCGCGAGCAGATGCTGACCGGACTTCGCGAACGAAGCACGCTTCCGGAAGGAGCGCTCGAAACGCTCGATGCCCGGGCGATATACGCTGGCCATCCATACGCGAACGATGTTAACGGTACGGTTGCAACAATTGGAGCGATCACGGCCAATGATATTCGCGCCTATCACAAAAAGATCATGGAAACCTCGCGGCTGCTGCTTGTTGTCGTCGGAGATATTGATCATGAGGCCCTGAGATCAAAGGTTGCCGCAACTTTTGGCAAACTGCCGCGAGGCTCGTACAAAGAGGCAGCATATCCGCCGCTTGATTTTTCTAAAGGCACTTTGGACACGATCCAGCGAAGCTTGCCGACAAACTACATCAAAGGTTCGTTTGCCGCACCGCCGCCCGGAACTAAAGATTATTACGCGATGCGTGTTGCTATTTCGATCCTGCAGACGCTTGTTTACCAGACCGTCCGCCAGCAATTACAGCTTTCATACGCACCGGATGCAGAAATGGACAGCTTTGCCGCGAACACTGCCAGTATCTCGGTATCGACCACCGACCCGAATAAAGCTGTGGCCGTAATGCGTGAACAGATCAAGCTGCTTCAGGAAAATACCCTGCGGCCTGATGTGATCGACCAGATATCGTCCTTCTTTCTTACTCGTCACTACATCGGCCAGGAAACCAGCGGCGCCCAGGCCGGCGAAATTGCCCAGTACGAACTCATCGGCGGCGGATGGCGAAATGCCTTCCTGTTCATGAACGGAGTTCGTTCGGTCAGGCCCGAGGATATTCGCGATGTGTCCAACAAGTATATGAAGAACCTCCGGTTCGCATACGTCGGCAATACGGCGTCGATCCAAAGGCCGGTGTTTTTGGATTAGGCCGACTGGCTCCATTTGCGATGGTATCTGAAACGTCCAGGTAACAAGGATGTTGAAGCGTATCAAACGATCTGATGGCTTTTACGGATCTATCAGTCTTGATATCCGCTCGATCCGCCCGATCCGCGTTCAAATTGCCTCCATTCTGGAGTCGGTTGAAGTTTAAAGAGGCTGCCATTTCCGGCAGCCTCGTTAATTTTTAGACAAGTTGCGTGGGTTAGTTATCCTTCTTTCGGCCCTCTGATGGAGAGGCCCGGCTCGGCTCCGGTTTTGACGGTGAAGGCTCGCGCCTCGGCGTAAAGCTCCGCGGCGGCTCGCTCTTCGACGGCGGAGGTTCGCTGCGAGTCGGAGCAACGCGGACCGGTTCGCTCCGCGGCGGTGGTTCGCTGCGAGGTTGCCGGGCCGGAGCATCGCCTCCGTCGTACCGTGGTTTTGACGGCCGCGGTGATGGCTCGACGCGGATCGGATCGTCGCCGACGTTGTTACGCGGCTTTGACGGCCGCGGCGGAGGCTCAGCCCTTATCGGATCGTCTTCAGGGTTGTTCCTGGGTTTTGACGGCGGAGGTGTCGGTTCAACGCGGATCGGATCATCACCGCCTGTATTTCGCGGTTTTGACGGACGCGGCGGCGGTTCGGCACGGATCGGGTCGTCACCGCCGAATGCCGGCTTTATCTCACGCGTTTCTCGTCCAGGTTTGATATTCGACTCAGCTTCCGCACGGATCGGATCACGGGTTACGGCTCCCGTTTTTCGCGGTTTCGAGTTCAGGATGCCTTCGGCAGGTTCGGCCTTGATCGGGTCACGCCCGCCGAATATTTTTGTCTGGCGAAGCGTTTGGTCCATCGGCCCGCCGTCCGCCTGTCTGATAGCGGCACCGGTCGGCTTTGTGATGGCTGTGGTCATTCGCGGTTTTACGGCCTTGATCGCGGTGCCCAATTGCCCGTCCAATTCCTGATACGTCGGCAGTATCCTTGCCGGCTTGATCTCGCCGAGCGGCGTTGAAAGCGCTGTGCGGGCATCGCCGTCAGGGATCCGGCCATATCCCGGTTTGCCGCGGCCAAATGCGCTGAGCGAGGTGCCAACTACCGCTCCGGGCGGAACTCGCAGCAGCGGCGGTGTCAATCGCCAGGTCTGACGTGAATCGTTATTCGTGAACACGGACGGCCCAAGTTGTCCGGCAAGCGGCCCAACGTAGGCACGGGGCGTCGGCGTGGGAACCGGCCCCCCATTGCCATTATTGTGGCCGCCGTTGTTGTTGCCGCCATTGTTATGGCCGCCATTATGGTTGCCGCCCCAATTATTGCCCCAGTTGTTGTTGTGGCCGCCCCAGCCGCCAAAGCACTGGTTATAGTTAAAATAGCCATAACCCGTCGGCAGCGGATACCAATAAATGTTTTGCTGGACTATCCGAACACCAACCAATGCCGGGAACCACCAGCTCCGGCGGCTTCGTGTGTAGCCGTAAGGCGCCCAGTTCCAATAGCCGTCGTCATAGAACCAGCGGCCGTGATGATAGGTCGCCCACGCCCATGGCTCGTCATTGACCCACGTCCAGCCGTAGGGCGGCACCCAGCGCCACGTCCCGTACCGATACGGTGACCAATTGGCATAAGAGCTGATCGCTGACCTATATGGACGCCAAACGTGGCCGTACTTTTTCGTGTAGATCCATTGACCGTTGTCGTTTAGGTCTTCGGCGCCGTAAATGTCCTGATCGTAGTATTTGTCGTAGTAGGAGTCTTTGAGAGCTTTGGCAATGACAGCGTCGCGTTCAAGTGACCACGAATCGAATTCGTCGGCGAATTGAGCGGCGTCGAGCGTTTCCCACTCACCGGCCAGCGGGCCGTCGATCCTTAAGGTTGCGGAACGCCGATTCTTTAACGTAAATCCTGAATTGTCGGCATATACATGCGCCTGGCCGTCATCGGTCACCGTCACGCGAACATCGCTTGACTCGCCCGGCCTGCCGGCATCGATCCGATACATCCCTGACTTTTGAATAGCAACGGTCGTCTTTGGGGCGTCGATCTCAAAATAGCCGGCGTCTTTATCAAATTTGGTCAATCGGGCGTTCAACGTGCCCTCGGCCAGGCTCAGGGCGACCGCTCCATCTTTAAGGCCGACTACCCGCAAATACGAACTCTCGGCAAGCCGTACGTGCGAATATACTCCCAACTGGATCTCGAGTCGGCTATTGGCATCGGTAACTATCTCGTCGCCCTCAACGATCGGGAGATTGAGTACGGCCTTCTCCCAGTCCTGGCTTCCTTCGCGCCTGATCTGCACATCGCCGCGGATAAAACTGATCCGCGACACCCTGGCTTCCACGCCCGGTGTTACATCATCCTCAATATCGTCGCCGGCAAATGCGACAAGGGCGCCGAAAAGCAGCGTCAACCCGAAGAAAAGTGGCCAAACGGCCTTTCTTGTGGAACGCATAAATGATTCGCCTCCGAATTTTATTAAAACCTTCGCGTCGGGAAGAGTGACCGAAACTGATCGGGCCGACTTATGTCCAGTTTAGTTGCAAGCATCATACCGGAGATGCGTGGCGGTCAGGATACACAGAAAATCGGACTTATATATCTACTTTCAATAACTTATGCAACGAAAACGTGCAATTGTTCATCCGCCAACCGACCATATCGTGCAGAGCCACGACTTGATCAATGCTCAACATTCGTGATTGATGCGTGTGACCGAGACGCGTAGAATTGAGTTTAGATCAAAGGACATAATTACCATGAAACAATTCAGATACATATTCCTGCCGGGCGTATTGCTCGCGCTCGCCATTATTCCGGCCTTTGGCCAAAAGCAGGCCGCAAAACCAGATCCGACGAAACCGGTTCGCGAGGCATTTGAGCGGCTTCTCGAAGGCATTCGCCAGGCCGATGCCGCGAAAGTAATGAGCGTTTACGACAACAGTCCCCGGACGCTCTTTTTCAACAACAATGGAACCGTCACGCTCGGCTGGGAGACGATGAAGGCCAATCGTGAATCAAGTTATTCAAAGACGAAGGACATAGCGCTTGAGGTCAAAGGCGTCCGTGTGGAAATGCTCGGGCCGGCGGCTGCGTATGTTTCATGCACGTGGACCCAATCGCAGGTCTATGACGGCAAACTCGAGAACGCGGCGGGGCGTATGACGCTGATCTTCAGGCGGATCGGAAAAGATTGGAAGGTGGTACACCTCCACACATCGCCCTCAGTACCCGCCGCCGACCGGCCTGTGCTCGATTCAGAAAAGACGCCGCCATCGAACTAGCCTAAAAGCAAAGAGGATGTCTGAAAACTTTAGTTGACTTTACAATACAGGTAATTTGAACGCGGATCGAGCGGATCAATACGGAAAGATCCGTAAAAATCCGCTCGATCCGTGTTCAAAGTTGCCTTGGTCTAAGCCGGAACCTTACTGCCCGGATAACTGGCCCCAAGCCTTACGTCCTCTCCGTCAGCAAGCGATGAGACAAGTTCAAAATGAAAGTAATCGAATTTGTCCGCGACCGGCTGCTGTACGCGCTTATCGTACATATCACGTGAACGGTCGATCGCCTCACGAAGCCGGTCGTAAAGATCGCCCCGTTCGCGGCCCTCGGCCACTTTCTGTTCGTTGTACAGTTTGATCTCGGAAACGAGCAGCCGAGCAAATCTCCGGGCGTCGTTGTGTAGTCGGCGTTCATCCTCCGGCACCGCGATCGGCAATTCCACATTTCGGTCGCGGTATTTTGTCCGTGCGGCCGGCGCCGATACCACTTCCACAGGTGATTCGGCAACCGCCGGCGTGACGAAACCGTTCACCGCCTCAACCGGTACTACCTCGCGGGCCGGTTCTTCGATCACCTCGGGGAATTCATCCACCGGTTCGACCGGTACATACTCTTCGACCGGCACGGGTTCCGCGAAAACAGGTTCCGTTTCGCCCGTTGGTTCTGCGACAGGTTCAAAGTATGTTACTTCGTCAGCCCGTTCAACGATCACCTCACCAAAGCGATCGACAGTAACCTCTTCCTCGACAACTTCAACCGGGCCGGCAAATTGCTCTTCTTCCGGTGTTTCTTCAACCAACGCAAAACCGGTTGGGGACGAAACTTCCTCGGTGGCCGGCTCGAATTGAGAAACAGCATCCTCGACAGGTTCGCTCTCGTATACTGGTTCTTTGACCGGCGCAAATGCGGCTGCCGGGGCCTCTTCTTCGTCGGGAACCGAAGCAACCGGGGCTGCGTCTTCGGAAGGTGCCTGAACGTCAGCGTGCTCGAACTCCTGCACACCGCGATATTCGTCGGCAACGGACTCAGGCTCGGAGACCTGCGGTTCTACGGCCGCCGGCACGTGATCGGCTGCTTCCGGCTCCTGGTAAGCTGGTTCGGGTGTTGGCTCGGCCGGTTGAGGAACAGCAGCCGGCTGTACTGCCGCAGCGGCAAGTTCAACCGTCAGGCCCGCAACACGGACCAAAGTCTCGAGCGCCTCGGGGTTCAGGGTTACGCCATCGGCCCCAAAATCGGCGTACAAAACGGCAACGCC
>CAUJFK010000339.1 GCA_963169175.1 Acidobacteriota bacterium
ACTGCCCCTTGCGGCCCCGGTGAGACTGACCGGGATTCGGGTGGCAGTCGTCATTGCCGTAGGCGTCGCAACAGTTGCGGCGGCGGTCGGTGCCGGAGGTTTGGGGACCTATATTTTCCGCGGACTGCGGCAAAATGACAACAATTTGTTGATCGCCGGTGCGCTTGCTTCGGCACTACTTGCCTTGCTATGTGATTTTGCGCTTGGGCAGATCGAACAGGCGTACAAGATCGGCGAACGGGCCTCGAGGTGGCGAAAGGCGGCCATCGCCGGTACCGCCTTTTCGCTTGCCGCGATCGTAGGGCTTAGCTATCTACCGGATCTCAGATCTGAAAATTCCGTTTCAAGTTCAGCAGGATCGGCCATTGAGAAAAAGCTCGAAGGCCAACGTGTGGTTGTCGGCTCAAAGGATTTTACCGAATCCGTCATTTTGGCCGAGATACTTGCCCAAATGCTGGAAAAGCAGGGAGCAGATGTCGTGCGGCAGTTTGAACTAGGCGGCGATATTGCGCACAAAGGCCTGCTTTCCGGCGAGATCGATGTTTATCCCGAATACACCGGCACCGCTTACACAGCCATTCTAAAACACCCGCCGATAACAGACCCGCAGGAAGTTTACGACCGCACAAAGGCCAAATATGCCGAAAAATTCGGCTTGACGGTCAGCCCGCCGATCGGGTTTGCAAATGATTTTGCGATCCTTGTTCGCGGTGATGCGGCGAGAAAGCAAGGCTTGAAAACCATCTCCGACGCCGTGCCGATCTCCCGCAACTGGCAGGCCGGCTTTGGCCAGGATTTTATGTCGCGGGCGGACGGCTATCCCGGATTTTCAAAGGCCTACGGCTTCAATTTCGCCAAACAGCCCCGCGAAATGGACCTCTCGCTAACCTACCGCGCCCTGCAGTCAGGTGAACTCGACATCATCGCCGGCAACTCGACCGATGGATTGATCTCTGCACTCGACCTGTTCCAACTGGAAGATGACAGGCACTACTTTCCTCCCTACCAGGCCGTCTTTGTTGCACGGTCGCAGGTTAGCTCGGCGCTGACCGACGCGTTTGCAAAGCTAAACAACGCGATATCAACAGAAGAAATGCGGCGTATGAATTACGAAGTTGACGGCGACAAACGCGCAGTACGTGACGTTGCGGAAAATTGGTTGAACCGGTAGCCATACGCTTTTCTAAATGGATGGCGCGACGAAGGTAAGTTGACAAAGTACGCAATTAATATTGTCTGGAGCGACGATGACGGTGAATATCTGGCTACCTGCCCCTCGTTTCCCGGCCTTTCAGCCTTTGGTGAGACCGAAGCCGAAGCGCTCCACGAAGTAAAGGTCGCGCTTGAATTGTTTATCGAATCATATAATGAGCGAGGCATCCCACTTCCGAAACCCGAGCGAAAGCCTAGATTTAGCGGGCAGCTGAGGCTTCGCCTTCCGAAATCACTGCACGAGCGGGCCGCACGTATGGCGACGAAGGACGGCGTTAGTTTGAATCAGTACATAACCAATGCACTTAACCGCGAGGTTTCCGTCGAGGAGGCTACCCATTAATACGTTTGCTTGCAACTTCCCGTAAATTATTGTAGTCTAATCATTTGAAATTCCTCCGCTCGTTTGTCGACGGTAATTTCGCTCTCATTGTGAGGTAAGCGATCAAAATTTGAGGGGAGGACAATAAACACACTGTCAGAAGCGGCCTTATTAGATTTTTGGGCTTTCTTGCGTTGGTCATTCGCTGCTACCGTTACATCGAACGTTATCACCCACCGTTAGACACTTCTTCAAATATCACAGACGAGCTATACAGGTGGAGGTCCGCTTTTTTCGCGTTTTTGACCGGAACTTGTATTGAGCATGGTGAATTCAGGCGTTCCTTGGCCCGAGAAAGGCCGCTAGTACGCACACATCGCATAAATTGCATGAGAATTCCCCTCCTTAGGTTCTTCCGTTTGACGAGAGAATATATAATTTAATGAATTTTAGAGAACTAGGCTTGCGCGCCGAAATGGCGGACATGTGCAAGCGTATTGGGTTTGCTGAGCCTACGCCCATCCAAACGAAGGCTATTCCGGTAATATTGCAGGACGGTGACGTGATCGGCACCGCGGAAACAGGTACCGGAAAGACGGCGGCATTTTTGCTGCCGATCATTCAAAAGATATGTGCTAACTATCGCCCGGCGACAATGACCGTTCTGGTCCTTGCACCGACGCGAGAGCTGGCTACGCAGATCGAGGCCGAATGCCGCAAATTTTCACCAAAGGGCGTTACTTGTGCCTGTCTGATCGGCGGCACCAGTTACGGCAAACAGACACAGGCGTTAAAGCGCGGGGTAAATATCCTGATCGCGACGCCCGGACGCCTTATCGATTTTATGGAACAGGGCATGGTAAATTTCAAGAACCTCAATACCCTGGTCCTGGACGAAGCCGATAGAATGCTCGATATGGGCTTTTTGCCGGCGATCAAGCGGATCGTCAAGGCATGCCCAGAACAACGACAGACGCTGTTTTTTTCGGCCACAATGGCCGGCGAGATCGAGCATATTGCACGTCAGATCGTGAAAGATCCGACCTATGTCGAGGCGTCGAAGCGCGGAAAGGCGGCGGTGACGATCGAGCAAAAGGCCTATCCGGTCGCTCATCAATTCAAAGTACCGCTGCTTCTTGACCTTCTTGGAAAGGAAGACCTCGAGCGTGTACTCATTTTCACCAGAACCAAGCGCGGTGCCGACCGCATCGCCCACATTCTGGAGCGGCAGGAGCATAAGTCGAACCGCATCCACGGCGACCGTTCGCAGTCGCAGCGTGAGGCGGCGTTGGCTGGTTTCAAGTCAGGACGTACGCGGATACTGGTTGCCACGGACGTGGCGGCCCGCGGCATTGATATCGATGCTGTGTCGCACGTGATAAATTATGATGTGCCCGCAGCACCGGAAGATTATGTCCACCGCATCGGGCGGACGGGACGTGCCGGCAACAAAGGACAAGCGATCACGTTTTTCACGCTTGCCGAAGAGCATTCGCTTCGGGCGATCGAAAAACTTACCGGCCAGCAGGTCGAACGGGTGTTCCTGCCGGATTTCGGCGGTGTTCAGCCGGTCGAGGCGGCTTCGAAGAGTGCATCTTCCGGCCGGTCATTCAGGTCGTTCGGTGGAAGGCGGCGTCGCTAGGACGCAGGGAGGAATAGTATGAAAAATGAGAAATACACGGCAGGCGACACGATCGCCATGCTCTGCTCCGGCTGCGATGAAGAAACAAGCCACTCTATCCAGGCGGTTACAAAGCTTGGTAAGATCTCGGCTGCCGTTTGCGATACTTGCCAGACGTCAAGCACGTTCAAGGCGGGCGTAAAGACCGGAGTCGCCGCGGGCAACGCCAAGGCGGCCAAGGCATACGACCGAGCCAAGCGGTATCGCAAAGGCCAGGCGATGACGCATCCGGTTTTCGGCCATGGCGAGGTAACGGCAGTGCTTGATCTGGAAAAGATCGATGTGCTTTTCGGTGACCGCACGCGTAGGCTCATCCATGCTCAGGAATAGGCGGCTTAACTCGCCGATACACAAAAAAGAGGTGCCCGCGTTATGGGCACCTCTTTTATTTTTAGACAGTGATGATATGGATCTGTTTACCTTCGCCCCTTCAGGAGAAAGCCGATCAGTAGGCCGACAGCGGCCGAGATGAGGATGGTCTGGCCAGGCTTTTGCCGGGCAAATTCCTTTGCGTCCTCGACCAGTTGTTTCGGATCTTTGTCCTGAAGTTCCTTGAACTTCTCGCCCGCCCAAGCCGCTTTTTCCTCGGCAAAGGCTTTGGCCTTGCCGGCAACATCGTTCAATCTTTGTCCGTATTCCTGTGCCTGCATTTTCAGATCTCCTAAGAATTCATCGTCCATTCGGCCCTCTGGCACCGCAGGTACGAGGCCTTGTTCCAGTTCCCTTTCCGCCTTTTTTACTTCTGCTTCAAATTCCGACATGTGCTTCCTCCCTAACTTTCAGAATCGGCCGCTCCACCCTTCCGAAGCGTTCCACGGCTGTCTCTGATGAAACCGTTATCCATTGAGTTGTAACGAAATATTCATTGTGAATGTTCCGGCTTTGTGCAAATGAGATTTGCAGCGAACAAAACTGCATCCTCAGGCGTTTAGCTGTAACAGATAATTTGAAAGTGATCTCTTGCCGTTCTTCTTTGCGAACTTTGTGTCCGCCCTTTGCGGCCTTTGTGTTAACGGTTTTTCTTAACATAAAGACCACAAAGTTGAAGACACAAAGGGCACAAAAGTACTTGCGATCCAATCGTTGCGATACGCCGGCCCGGGGCGACCGGCCGGCGAACGAGGTGCCCATTAATGATCGGACCCGGGCGGGAATATACCGATCTTTTTGGGCGATATCTACGACCATAAAAATTTTCCCGGACCGCTTGACAGTCGCCTGAGCGAAATGCGAATCTTATGAATTCATCAGGTGAGTAAGCACTTACTTAATGCAGTTTGGAGTAGAAATTGATAAAGGATCTTTTCAAATGTGATCAACACGGCCGGATGCCTGGCGATCAGCGGCGTGCCCAGATTTTGCAGTCAGCCTTTGACCTCTTTTCGCAAAAAGGCTTTAGCGGAACGACGACCAAAGACATAGCGCGGCTTTCCGGCGTTTCTGAGGCGATGGTCTTCAAGCACTTTTCGTCAAAGGACGAGCTTTACGGGGCGATACTTGAGGCAAAGAAATGTTCTGAAGGCCTTCACAAGTACCCGTGGGAGAGCAATGAACCAATGCTCGCCGCGATGGAGGCAAAGGACGATCTTGGCGTTTTTTACCATTTTGGCCGTCAGGCTCTGGAAAAGCATCAGGCGGATATTGCATTTATGCGGCTTCTGTTTTATTCGGCCCTTGAGGAACACGAACTGGCGGAAAGATTCTTCGGAGAGTTTGTCCACGAAATATACCGCTTTCTCGGCGGCTACATAGCAAAACGCCAGGCGGACGGCGCCTTTCGGAAGATCGATCCGCGGATCATCGTCCGCTCATTTCTCGGGATGCTGCTCCACCATTCGCTTAATAATATTCTCTGGGACACAAAGCGGAGAATTCTTGATATCGATAATGAAACGGCGGCAAGGAGCTTTGCAGAGATGATACTCCGCGGGGCGGCAGCCACGCCTTCTACGACAGATAATAACTAGACCATCTGATCCACATGTTAAAGACGATGCAATCCTATTTCTTGGTCCTG
>CAUJFK010000340.1 GCA_963169175.1 Acidobacteriota bacterium
TGCTCGGCTATCTTGGCCTCATCAGGCTTAGACTTTTTCACGGACGTACCGCGATCCGCGGCGCGGTCAGACCGCGGAGCTTCGCCCGTGCGCGGAACATATGTCATTACAAGGCGGTTCGGCCCCAGATACTCGTTCGCAACCCGCGATACATCCGCCGCGGTAACCTTTCGGTAACGGTCCAGGTCCGGCTGGAAGTAATCCGGCTTGCCAATAAAACCGGCATAGCTGGTCAACTGGCCCGCTTTGCCAAGAGTTGTCTGCAGGCTATAGATGCTTTGAGATTCGATCGAGTTCAGCGCCCGCGACATCTCTTCCGCCGTTGGTGATTCCTTCTTGATCCGGTCGATCTCAAGATTGACCTCCTTTTCTATAACGTCAAGGTCCTTTCCCGGCCGCGCCGTCGCGGTTATCTGGAATGTTCCGCCGGCCTCATTGGCCCCATTGCCGCCAAATATCTGCGAGACAAGTTCCTTGCCGTACAAGAGGTTACTTTGCAGCCGTGAGGTCCTGCCCGACGAGAGGATAAAGCCCAGCATGTCCAGTGCGGGTTCGTCCGCCGCATAAGCCGGAACACTGTGCCAAACCATGTATCGGCGCTGAAGAGGGACGGTATCTTCAACCGTAGTTCGGATCTCCTTATCCAGCTTTGGCTCCTTCGGGTTCGGCCGCACGATATCAGAACCCTTGCTGATCGGGCCAAAATACTTTTCGACCCAGCCGCGGGCTTCTTTCTCGTCGAAATCACCGGAAAGGACAAGATACGCGTTGTTCGGAACGTAGTATTGACGGAAGAACGATTTTACATCCTCCATGGACGCCGCCTGCAGATCTTCGAGCGATCCGATGGTCGTCCAATGATATGGATGGCCCGCCGGATACATTATCTCGGTGATCTTTTCGAACGCGGTCCCGTAGGGCTGGTTATCGACGCGCTGGCGGCGTTCGTTTTTTACAACGTCCCGCTGGTTATCGAGCTTTTCCTGCGTCATTGCGTCAAGAAGCCCGCCCATGCGGTCAGCCTCGAGCATTACGGCCAATTCAAGAAAGTTTGACGGGACTGTTTCGAAATACCATGTCCTATCGACGTTCGTCGTTCCGTTGATCGTCGCACCGGCTTCCTGGAGCGGTGTGAAATAATCGGCATCATAATTCTTCGAACCCTGGAACATCATATGCTCGAAAAGGTGAGCAAATCCGGTCCGGCCCGGAACTTCGTTCTTTGATCCGACGTGATACCACACGCCGACCGACACGATCGGCGTCGACTTATCCTGGTGCAGGATCACCCGCAGGCCGTTCTTCAGGTTGTATTCCTTCACGCTCAGCGGCGGAAGCTTTTCAAAACTTTGGGCTGGAACGCTCATCGACACAAATACGAATGCGATAAACAATCCGGCAAAGATCTCCTTGATTCGCATGGCAAGCTCCTTAAATTAGTATGTTATGCACTGATACACCGCCAACACATCCAACCCGAAGATCGAAGCATTAGCAGCCATGAATGTGTGACCTGATTATACTACGGCTTTAGGTTTGATTCAGTTTCACCGGAGCTATTGCGGCAACTTTTTCCTGCTTTGATATGACAACGCCGCCCGGCTTTTCGACCGTAATGGCGAACGCCTGCGGATTGCGGGCCCGGATCTTTGCGTCGATCGGGATAATTACGTCGCCGTCCGTAGTTATGTCGAAAACGCCGCCATCGACGGGTGTTTTGGGCCCCTGGCCTTCTTCAACTATCCACAATTGATAGGTTTGCTTGTCCGGATCGTTCTTCGGCAGCCCGCGAAGCCTTATGTAGCCCGCCTGTTTCGCGTCGCTCCAGACAACGTCGCCCGAAACATTGACGTTTTCCATCTTTCCCGGTCCCCACTCCGCCTTGACCATCTGCGGTGAAGATTCCATGAACCGCTGCCTCTCCTGGGCCGGCGTCAGCCGTTCTTCAGGGGACGGCGTTGGCGTCGGTTGGCCCGCAAGCTGCGAACCACCGCGCGGAATAAACAATGAGACCGTGAGGGCGACACACGCCGCCGCTGCGACCGCCCAGCCCATCCAATCGAACCACGAACGCCCTCTGCCGCCGCCAAGAACTATCTGTGGCTGCGGTACGGCCGCTACATCATTTGCCGGGTCGGCGCCAAAGTGATCGTCGGCATCACGCAGCAGCTTTGACGTCAGCGATGCCGGCATTTCGGTCGCGCTGTCAAGATCGACCAGCCCGAGGGCAGCTATTGTCTTTTCTATGGACTCCGCATCGCGCTGATCGTAGCCGAGGTGATCGAGTTCCCTCGCCTCTTCATCATTCAGGCCGTAAACGAATTTATCGTACAGGAGGTCAAGCACTTTTTCTTTTTCTTCGCCTGTCATGCGTGCACCTCCTTTCCAGTATCCAAATTTCCTAATCCTAAAAATTCACGCGCCTGCAAAATACCTCGGCGAGCGTGCGTCTTGACCGTACCCAAAGGCATTCCTGTCTGGTCCGCTATCTCCTGATGCGAAAGCCCCTGGACAATGGATAGCTGCAGTACCTGACGCTGTTCGGGCCGCAGCGCGCTCAATGCTTTGACCGCATCGTTAGCTTCGAGCGATGTCTGCATTTTCCTGTCTGCACGGTCCATTGGTTCATTTACAACGTCATCGAGAGCATCGGCGGAAATGCGGCGTGACGAAAAACGGATCCGATCGATCAGCCGCCGCCGGGCGATCATGGCGACAAAAGTAGTTTCCGAAGCCTGCGTCGCATCAAACTTGGCGGCGTTCTTCCAGACATCGAGAAATATTTCCTGCACCGCGTCCTCGGCATCATCCGAGTTCCGAAGCATCCGACGCGCGAGCGACCAAACGAGGCCGCCGTATTTTTTCAAACACGCCTCGACCGCTGACCTGTCGCCGGCAGCTATTTTGTTAAGGATGCTTTGCTCCACTATCTTTCGATCGGCCGTTCCGAAAAAAAAGCTGCCGTACCTCCCATTGTCCGCGCCGCAGGGCCAGATGTCGGCGTCCATTGGCCTGCCGATAAACAATTCGCGGAGAATCACATTTTGGTTTCACCCGTTGGCCGGATAACCACGACTAATATTAAAACTTCGCGCGACAGTTTACGGGCAGACGTCCGGAATTTCAACTTGGGGATATCAGGAAAAATGGGGAAGTGCCCGAAGATTGTGGCTCTTGACGCAAATTTTCGTCTTCGCGTTTCTCTGCGGCCTCTGCGGCTCTGCGGGAAACCCCGGCTTTATCTCACGCAAAGCTCGCGAAGCACGCAAAGAGACGCAAAGTAAAATACCGAACACAACAAGATCACGACACTATCAGAAATGAAATGAAGGACTAACCACCCGCCGCCAGAATTTGGAAAGCATCGCTATCCCGAACAGGACGAACGTAGTCAGGGCTGAAATAAGGCAGAATTGACAGAAGGCGCCGATGACGAAACCTTGCAGATAAAGCAGCCAGAGCGTAAAGGCCGCCATTCCTATCGATAAAACGCCAAAGAGCATCCAAGCCGCACGGTTGCCGAATGCCGCCAGCAGGGCAAGCGAGAAAGCCGCAAAATATGCGGCGGCGCCGAATGCCGCTGTCGGCACTCCGGCCATGTCGGCATAAGCGCTGGTCAGCACCGTCTCGCAGCCTGAAATTATGCTGCACGGAACTGGTGCGGCCGTAAGGTGCTGTACCGTTAGGTAAACCGAATCAGCAAGCCCAATGAGCGCCACCATCACAGCAATGATGGGCAGCTTTGAGGCTGGGCTTGCTTGTTCCGCCAGTTCGTCGTCCATTATTTTGCGGCGTTTGAATTTGCGGCCGAGTTTGACGCAGGAGCGCTATTTGCCGCCGGCTGTGTCTTGATCGCGTTCTGTATCTCGGCGTCGATCACCTGTCTAAGATTGGCCACGTTGATCGCGTCCATCGGGATATTTTTCCCGTTCACGAACAAAGTAGGCGTCGAATCAACGCCCAGGCCGCGGCCGCGCTGGATGTCCTCGTCAACCCGCTTTTTTGCGGCGGAACCCGCCATATCGGCCTTGAACTTCTCAACATCAAGCCCAGCGTCGCGAACATAACCTTCCCATATCTGGCGGTAATTCGGATTTGCCGACCACGCCTGCTGGTTTTCGTACAATTTATTCTGAAAATCCCAGAATTTCGTCGAGTCCTGCATCCGCACGGCCTCAGAAGCCACGGCGGCCTCATATGCCTTGTCATGCTGCGGTATTGCCAGCGGGAAATTGCGGAAGATGAACCTGATCCTGTTGCCGTAGGTTGACTGGATCTCTTTCATCGTCGGATGGACCGCCGAGCAGGCCGGACACTGAAAATCGGCAAATTCTTCGACCGTGACCGACGCGGTCGGCGAGCCGAGCATATTCGGCGGGTTCGCGCCGAGCGGTGCGGCGGCCGAATTTACTGTGCGGTTGGAATTCTTATTACCAGCCGCAGTATTACGGTTCGCCGGTGTCTGCGATGAGTTATAGAGGAAATATGCTCCGGCGACCGCCGCTATGAGAACGACACCGATGATGATCATCGGCAGTCCGCTGCCTTTTTGTGGTTCGTTTTTCATTTATCTATTTAAGTCTCAGGTTGAATTGATCTTTGCTATCTGACCACCCTAAAACGTTTATTATCCGGTTTTTTCCCGCTTACGGCATCAAGCCCTCGCCTGACGGCATCACTGATCCCCACAGCATCCAGGCCGTAGCCGGCAAGAAGCTCTTTGACATCGCCGTGAGGAACTATCTCATCCGGCACGCCTAGCCTGATCACGGTCGTGTTGTCGAGAAGCTGGTGTTCTTCCAGCAGTTCCATCACCGCCGAGCCGAAACCACCGGCCAGATAAGCTTCTTCCACCGTTACAATAACATGGTGCTCACGGGCGAGCTTCGTGATCAGGCCCTCGTCAAGCGGTTTGACGAAGCGGGCATTGACCACGGTTGCCTGTACGCCTGATGAAGCAAGTAGCTCAGCCGCGTCTGATGCGGCATTCACCATTGTTCCATAGGCAATGATCGCGGCATCCGTTCCATTGCGAACTATCTCGCCTTTCCCGATCTCGATCGTTTTCGGTGCCTCGCTGATGTCTGCTCCGATGCCGTTTCCGCGTGGATACCGAAGTGCCGCTGGGCCGGGATGTTCAATTGCGGTCAGCAGCATGTCACGCATTTCTGCCTCATCTTTCGGAGCCATCAGCACAATATTCGGATACCCGCGAAGGTAGGTAATGTCCAAAAGCCCGTGGTGCGTCGGCCCATCGGCGCCGACAATGCCGGCCCGGTCCATTGCAAACGTAACGTCAAGGTCCTGCAGGCATACGTCGTGTATCACCTGATCGAACCCTCGCTGAAGAAACGTCGAATAGATAGCCGCAACAGGTTTGAGCCCTTCGCATGCCATGCCAGCACAAAATGTGACGGCATGCTGCTCGGCGATCCCAACGTCAAAGGCGCGCTGCGGAAATTTCTCGAGTACCTTATCTATTCCCGTTCCGTCCGGCATTGCCGCAGTCAGGCCGACGATCCTTTCATCCGCGGCCATAAGCTGGCACATCGTTTCGCCAAAGACCGTTGTGTATGTTGGCGGCGCCGGTTTGCTGGATTTATAGGGCAGGCCCGTTTTTGGATCAAAAGGCCCCGTTGCGTGATACGCGTAATAATTCTTTTCCGGATTTGGGAACCCATGGCCTTTCGTCGTCAGGGCGTGAACGATCACGGGCCCGTCATCGACCTTTTTTGCCGCTTCGAGCGCCGCGACAAGCATCGGGACATTGTGCCCATCGACATAGCCGATATATTTGAACCCGAGCTCGTTGACCAGTGCTCCGGGCAGTACCGCCGCGGCGATCGCGTCCTTGAACGATTTTGCGGCACGCCGGAGCGAACCGCCAATGCCGGGAACGCTTTGCAGCGCGTCCCCGATCTCTTCTTTCAGGTGCTGATAGCTCTGCGCCTCTTTTATACGGTTCAGATAGCGGCTCAAGGCACCAACGGCGGGTGCGATCGACATTTCATTATCGTTCAGCAAAACGATAAGCCGCGATTTCAGATGCCCGGCCTGGTTGACGGCCTCCATCGCCATGCCGCCCGCCAGCGAAGAATCGCCGATCAACGCACAGACGTGAAAATCTTCTTTCTTGAGGTCGCGGGCAACCGCCATACCCAAGGCGGCGGATAAGGAAGTAGAAGCGTGCCCGGCACCGAAAGTATCGTATTCCGATTCATCCCGGCGCAGGAAACCGCTCAAACCGCCGGGCTGCTTAATTGTGCGAAGCTCCTCACGGCGGCCGGTCAGTATCTTGTGCGCATATGCCTGATGCCCCACGTCCCAAACGAGCCGGTCGCTCGGCGTGTCGAATACATAGTGCATCGCCACCGCCAGTTCAACGGCCCCAAGGCTGGCACCCGTATGCCCGCCGATACGGGCGCACGTCTCGATAATATAGGCCCTGATCTCATCGGCCACTTCCTGCAGGTCTTCGACCTTCAGCCGGCGCAAGTCTGCCGGTGAATTTATCTCGGAAATAAATCTCATTCGTTCAATTATCCCCTTGTTCAAAACCCAAAGTGCGTATTTTAGCCCGAAGGCGGCAAAAAGGTAAACCTCCCGACTGTCCTTAAATGGTAAACCAATTTGTCCAATTTTACATTTCTTTACAGTAAACGCCGATATTTCCTAAGACCAACGGTGTATTCCCGACGTCCAAGTATACGAAAGCTAACGCTTCCATAGTTCAAATAATTTGAGAGGTTGAAAGATGTCATTAAAATATAAGTTTATCTCCGCAGCAGCATCGCTGCTTGTTGTCGCCTCAGCGGCGATAGTCACCTCGGCACAGGACCAGACGCCTGTCGTCAAGGACGGCTCGCCAAAGGCTGAAAAGATCGAACGCAAGGGATTTGGCCGTCACGGCGGATTTGGCAAAGGAATGCGCGACGGGAAAGGGTTTAAGGGTATGCGCGGCCTGATGGGCATCGAGCTTACCGAGGCCCAGAAAGCCCAGATCAAGCAGATCCACGAGGCAAACCGCCCGGATCAGGCATCGCTTGACGAGTTAAAGGCAATTCATGAGGCCCGCCGTGCCGGGACGCTGACCGAGGACCAAAAGGCCAAGGTTAAGGCGATCCGCGACCAACGGCGTGCCCAGGCGGAATCGGTCCATCAGCAGGTCCTCGCGATCCTTACGCCCGAACAGCTCCAGCAGATCGAAACCCGCAAGGCCGAAATGAAAAAGCGGATGGAAGAAGGCCGCAAGCTTCGCCAGCAACGGCGTCAACAGGTCCCGCCGCCCGCGGCGACCGATAAACCCGCTGGGAACTGAAGGACGTTTAGTGTTCAGTCCACTTCCGAAGCCCGCACGCGAGCAGGGTGTGATATCACGCCCTACTATCGTGCGGGCTTCCGCATCCATGGGACGACGTACGCAAAAAATGGGGCGAGGATCGAACATCCTCGCCCTTGAACAGGCTCTCCGCGCCGGAAAAAGTGGGATTTCCCGGCGCCCGAGCTCTGTGAGAGATCGCTTGGGGAAATTCCCTTTCGCTGTTGTATTCTACCGGGAGTGCGAATAATGTAAATACGTAATTTTACGTAGCCATCGGCAGAAACTTCAGCAGGATTTATCGTAGCTTTCAATGCGTCTCTCAAACTTTGATCTTGGCATGGTTCTCAAGGCTGTCGGTATCCTGAACTCGGATATTGAGCCGGCCACGCTGCCCGCACGTACAGATCAATCCGTCAGGGCAACAGTTGCAACCGATGTTCTTTCGTTCGAAGGGTTTGGCACGGATCAGGATTATCGCGGGCCGTTGTGGTATTCGCCCGCGGGCTGCGTCCCGGTCGATCGGTTGCAGGTCATGGCGGACCACGTTTTCGAACATGCGCTTGTCGATGCAGTCCTTACCACGCGCGTCGGCGAATGCGTTACGACCAGCGACTATCAGCCGCTTTCCGCCTTTAGGCGAACGGTGATCTACAATGAGTTTTTCAAGTATCTAAATACCGATCGGCAAATGACCGTCGGCCTGCGAATAAGCCCTTCGCTAATAATTACCGTCTCGCTGTGCCGGCTTGGCCGCGACTTTTCCGAACGCGATAGGGCCGCTTTGCAAATGCTTGTTCCGCATCTGACCGCAGCCTTCCGCAATGCCCGTTCATTCTCGCGGGCGGTGAGCGGTGCCGGCGACACGTCATCGATGACCGGTTACCTGACCGTCGATTCGACGCAGACGATCCGTGCCGCAAATCCGCAGGCTCTCTACCTGATCACGGAATTTTTCAATTCCAATGGAACGGATTGTCCGGCGGAGTTGAACGATCTCGTTCGTCCGATCACGCAGCGCGGTGACCATGACTATTGGCTGCCTGCGACAAAGCGTGAGTTTCACTCGGCCGGCGGGACCCTTTGCATCACAACCGTTTACAACTTGTCGCTTCAGACGGCAAATTTCGTGCTTGAGCTAAAAGGGCGTTCACCGGCAAAGCTCCCGATAACTGCTCGTGAAACAGAGGTGCTGGGGTGGATAGCGCGCGGGAAAACGGATTCTGAGACCGCCGAACTGCTTCACATCAGCGTCCGCACGGTCCAGAAACACGTTGAGAATATTTTTATGAAGCTCGGCGTAGAAACACGCACAGGCGCCATGGCGCGCTTTGTTGAGGCAAGCTCACTGCCTGTGCGGCAAGGCCTCTAACCGAAGGGGAACAGAGTTATACCTAACCGATAAACATCTCTTCTTCCACGTAAACACGGTCGATCTGCTTCGGCGCCGGGGCGAACAGGACCTCAAGGCCCTTTCGTACGCCGGCCATGATCGCCGCAATTTCGCGGGCCGGTTCAACTATTTTCGCCTGAACAAAGTCGGTCGTGTTGGTGACCTGCATCTGGGTGCGGTCAATGGTCCGGCTGACAAGCTCGACCTTGTCGCGGGCCGTGATGGCGGTTGAGTTGACGATCTTGCGAAGTTCGGCAACCTCTTCCTTGATCAGCTCGGTCGATTCGGCTAAATGCCGCGTTGCGGTGCCGAGATTTGCGGTAACCTCGGTCAGCCCGACAGATATCTCCTTGCCCTGAACGCTTATCTGATTAAGCTTGTCTATCAACGGCTCAACCCGTTCTTCGACGCGAGTTACGGTCGCAATGACACGCTTGACCATGACCGCCATTGCGATCATCGCGACGGTGATAACAATAAAGCAGAGGGCAATAATGATCGTAAAGATCATTGTCCAGAACTGCGGGTCGCTCGGGTTCATACGTTAGCCCTTTTCTTCGCCGTCAACCGGATAGCTTGGGCGGCCTTCAGTGATGGCCTTCGACTCTGTTTTGCGCTTTTCGGCAACATAGGCTTCCTTGCCCGCCTCGACAGCGGCCGTGAACGGGTTCACGGACTGGGCGGCGGCGCTACGGGCTTTCTCAGTAAATTCACCGGCCTTTTCACGTCCGGTCTGATAAATTTCGTTCGCCTTTTCGCGCGAAACCTCGTAATATTCGCCAGCCTTTTCCTGAAGCTGCGTGGCGGTCTCGCGGCCTTTTTCAATGCCCTTGCGTGTTACGTCGGCAATATCGCCTCGCAATTCAACACCCGATTTCGGCGCAAAAAGCAAAGCAATGACCGCTCCGATACCGCCGCCCACCAACAGGTAAGTGAGCTTGGTCGAGACGCTGGTGTTGTCCCGGTCGTATTCGTTTCTCATATATTCCTCCACGTGATAAAAGCGTGTTAAATCCCGCTAAAGTCCAGTGAACCTTAAGTATAACAGAGTTTGCGGGCGGCGTAAAAATTTTATTGTCAGGCCCGGTGCGATCCGAGATATTTTGTTCAAAGTGCGTTCGCTTGAAACTCAGAATTCCGATGTCGCGTGTTTCGTTTCTTGATTCGTGCCTTTGTAGTCCCCTCTTTGCAGAAGCCCGCACGAAGTAGGGCATAATATCCAACGCGTTTATCTCGCCCTGACTCCGTGCGGGCTTCTGCAACCGCATCTTGTCGGTACCACCCCGCGTCAGCGGGTGGGTTCTTCTTTTCGTATCTTCATTTCGTTCTTTTTCGTGGTCCGGTTTTTTTTACGTGTCTATCTAGCCTTACTCCGTGCGGGCTTCCGCATTTCGTGGCCCTTCGTGGTGGCGAAGCCGGACCTTGGGCCACGAAACAGACGAAATGAAAGACTCGAAAACCCACGAAACAATGTGCAGTCAGGAATGGACCTGCTTTGAATAATCCATAGCCTTATCAGAGCATATTCAAACTACCCCGCGTCGAAAGAAAGTGACCATGATCCCTCGCCGCACCGAAACATGCGGCTTTCCGGTAGATTTGGTATTCTAAATGTTTACGCGTCGCCGCGAGGCGGGCCGCAGTTTATGAACCCAGAAAGCATCCGCAATTTCTCGATCATCGCTCATATCGACCACGGCAAATCCACTCTTGCCGACCGGATCCTTCAATTGACTGGTGCGGTCGCCGAGCGCGATATGGAAAACCAGCTTCTGGACAACATGGACCTCGAGCGCGAGCGCGGCATCACCATCAAGGCCCACACCGTGCGGCTTGATTACAAGGCCAAAGACGGCAAAGATTACGTCCTTAACCTTATCGATACGCCGGGACACGTCGATTTCACCTACGAGGTTTCGCGTTCCCTTTCCGCCTGCGAGGGAGCATTGCTTGTGGTCGATGCGTCGCAGGGCGTCGAAGCCCAGACGCTGGCGAACACCTATCTCGCGCTTGAAAACGATCTGGAGCTTATCCCGGTTTTGAATAAGATCGATCTTCCGTCTGCCGAACCGGACCGCATAAAAGAGCAGATCGAAAATATTATCGGCTTGGACTCAAGCGAGGCCGTGCTCACGTCAGCCAAAACCGGCATTGGCGTGGAAGAGGTTCTCGAAGCCATCATCAAAAAAGTGCCGCCGCCAAAGGGCGACCGCGACGCTCCGCTCAAGGCACTGATCTTTGACAGTTGGTACGACAGCTACCGCGGCGTGATCGTGCTGTTTCGCGTTATCGACGGCACATTGAAGAAAGGTACCAAGATCAAATTCTTCAACACCGGCCGCGAGTATTTGGTCGAAACTATCGGCGTCAATCGCCCGAAAGCGACACCCATCGGCGAACTTGGCCCCGGCGAAGTTGGCTTTCTGACCGCCTCGATCAAGACCGTGGCGGATGTGCAGATCGGCGACACGATAACCGGTGCCCAGAATCCGGCAAAGGAAGCTCTGCCCGGATTTCAGGAAGTAAAGCCGATGGTTTTCGCCGGCCTGTATCCGACCGATTCAGCCCAGTACGAAGACCTTCGCGATGCGATGGAAAAGCTGCGGTTGAATGACGCGTCGTTCTTTTTTGAACCCGAATCATCAACAGCTCTCGGCTTTGGCTTTCGCTGCGGATTCCTGGGGCTGCTGCACATGGAGATCATTCAGGAACGGCTCGAACGCGAATTCAATCTTGACCTGATCACGACCGCACCTGGCGTGCGATATCGCGTCACGACCACCGATGGCGAGGTGCATGAGATCGATAGCCCATCGCAAATGCCCGATCCCGGCCGGATCAGCAAGATAGAAGAGCCGTATATCGACGCGACCATTCTCACGAACGATTCATTCCTCGGCGGCATCCTGCCGCTGCTGGACGAAAAACGCGGCGTGCAAAAGAAATTTGAATACGTTACGACGGACCGCGTAATGCTTGTTTACGAACTGCCGCTGAATGAGATCGTGCTCGATTTTTACGACCGTCTTAAGTCGGTCTCACGCGGCTATGCCTCGCTGGATTATCATCTGTCCGGCTATCAGGAATCGAAACTTGTTAAGCTCGACATCCTCGTCTCCGGCGAACCGGTCGATGCCCTTTCGCTGATAATGCACGGCGACACGGCCACGGTCAAAGGGCGCCTTCTGACCGCAAAGATGAAGGAGCTTATACCGCGGCAAATGTTCGAGGTCGCCATACAGGCGGCGATCGGCAGCAAGGTCATCGCCCGCGAAACCGTCAAAGCCATGGGCAAAAACGTAATAGCCAAATGCTACGGCGGTGATATCTCGCGCAAACGCAAACTGCTCGAAAAACAAAAGGAAGGCAAAAAACGCATGAAAAAAGTAGGCCGCGTCGAGATCCCGCAAGAAGCATTCCTGGCGGTGCTGAAGGTGAATGAAAGTTGAGCCTATCCAAGTAATTATTGACACCAATATTCTTCTGGCTGCTGCACGTTCAACTGCCGGTACTTCATTTCGCCTACTTATTTTGATCGGAGATCCGCGCTTCGAGATCAATCTTTCCGTACCATTGGTGCTTGAGTACGAAGCAGTGCTAAAACGTCCGGCGCATAACCTGACGATGAGTCATCAAGAAATTGATGACGTTACTCGACTATTTGTGCGAAAATTCTAATTTGAGGCGGATACACTTCCAGTGGAGAGCGGCGTTGAGCGATCCAAATGACGATTTCTTATTATAATTGGCGGTTGAAAGCAATTGCATCGCCGTGAAGGTATCGGCTTGGGACGGTCTTGATTATTTGGAAGAGAGAGCGAAACGCGGAACCCGTGAGAAGTTTCTCCGGGCCCTGAGCAAAGTTCCTGACGTAGAACCTGCCGAGGAAGACAAACTTGAGTAGATTGCTCGAAAAACAAAAAGAAGGCAAAAAACGAACGAAAGAAGAAGGCCGCGTCGAGATCCCGCAAGAAGCATGTTTGGCGGTATTGAAGGTGAATGAGAGTTAATATGGAATCTACCGGAGACACCCTATCATTGACCCTCACTAAGGCAGAGATTCGCATAGTTCATCAGGCACTCAATGAAGTTTGCAACGGGATACACTTTGATGACGGTGAATTTGAGACAAGATTGGGAGCGGATAAAGAGACCGCACGTAACGTGATGGTCAAGTTCCGTCACGCTGGAGTTGTATAACCGAAGAATGGACTGGTCAAAATTTGAACCTGCAGATTTTGAGTACGATATTGAACAGGACGAATTGTTCGCCCACCGCATCACTCTCAATGAAGCTATTGAATGTTTTTACAGCGAATTTGTGATCCGGCGAAACAAATCGTTCGTTGATCGGTTCCAATTGATCGGTGAAACTTTCGGCGGTCGAAAATTGAAGCTTATTTTTCAGTTGAAATCGGACAACATAGTGCGGATAATTTACAGGTTGGGATATATGAACACAAAATTATCCGAGAATGAGATCGATAAGCTCATAATCGCGCAGGCAGATGATGACGATGCCTGGGACACGCCCATTAGGGTCAATAAGAAAGGCTCGATCCCTTTGCGATTATCATTGCCGTTTGAAGTTGTTAGTGACAAGAATGTCTTAGATGGCACCCCTGTTTTTAGAGGAACACGTGTGCCTGTGTCGGAGTTCATCGAAAACCTGGAGAATGGAATTTCCGTTGACCAATTTATCGAAAGCTTTCCAACCGTTAAACGTGATCAGGCCATCAAGATCCTTGAGTTCTTCAAAAACTCTCTAACTAAGTTAAAAGTGGCCTAAGTATAGTCAAATACTTGACAACCATACCCCAAACTTCCTAATCTATCTGTTCGCCCCCGTCACCGGGGCAAACCACATTCCGCAGTAGCTCAATGGCAGAGCATTCGGCTGTTAACCGAAGGGTTGTAAGTTCGAGTCTTACCTGCGGAGCCAATTAAATCAACAAGTTACGGGCACCAATGAGGTGCCCGTTTTTGTGTTTGTGGCTGGATCTCGCGATGCGGGCTAATAAGATCCGGCCAGCCTTTTGCGCCCTTTTTCTTGTTTGGCCGATCATTTGGCTAAACCTACTTCGATACAAATGTTAAAATCTCGAACCTATTCGGCTTTCGGAGACAAACGGAATGACAATTAAGGACACCAGGAAAGAATGGACTGTCATGGTTTACATGGCGGGCGACAACAATCTAAGCCCTGATATGTCGTACGCGATGGAGCGCATCAGGGCCCACCGCAAGCAAGATATGGGAGCTATTGAATAGCTCAGGCCTCGGCCGGTTTTGGCCGCCAGTGCCGCCCGGTTATATAATGGTTCCCTTACCGGTTAAGGAGCCGTCTCTTTTGAATCACGAACTGATCATTATTCTGGATTTCGGGTCGCAGTATACGCAGCTGATCGCGCGGCGGGTGCGCGAACAGGGTGTTTACTGCGAGATTCATCCATTTCACCTTGCGACCGATGAGATAACGCGGCGACGGCCAAAGGGCGTCATCCTTTCCGGCGGGCCGTCAAGTGTTTATGACGAAGATGCTCCGCGCGTTGCGCCGGATTTTTACGAGAAGATCGACGTGCCCGTGTTAGGTATCTGCTACGGCATGGGCCTGATCGCGGCCGACCTCGGCGGCAGGTCAGAACCCGCGGCCCGGCGTGAATACGGCCACGCCAAATTGAAGGTACTAAGTGGTTCAACCCGGCTTTTTGATGGGCTGCCGTTTGAACTCGATGTATGGATGAGCCACGGTGACCACGTGACCGAACTTCCGCCCGGATTCCGCACTACCGCGACGACCGGCAGCGTGATCACCGCCATGGAGAATGAAAGCCGCGGGGTCTATTGCGTTCAATTTCACCCCGAGGTATCGCACACACCGCTTGGGAAAGAGGTACTCAGAAATTTTCTGTTCCACATCTGCGGCTGCTCGGGCGATTGGACGCCCGCAAGCTTTATAAAGGACGAAGTTGAAAAGATCCGCGAAACAGTTGGGCCAAGTGCAAACGTCGTATGCGGCCTGAGCGGCGGTGTCGATTCGACCGTTGCGGCCGTACTTGTTCACGAGGCCATCGGCGGTCGTCAAACGTGCATTTTCGTCAACAACGGCCTGCTGCGTCACCGCGAGTTCGAAGATACGCTGGCGGCTTACGAAAACAATCTTCAGTTGAATGTACGCGGCGTCGATGCATCCGAACAGTTCTACGCTGTCCTGGCGGGCGTTGTCGATCCTGAATTAAAACGTAAGGCGATCGGCGGCAAATTCATCGATGTGTTCGACGCCGAGGCGAAGAAGATCGGCAATGTAAATTATCTCGTGCAAGGGACGCTGTACCCGGACGTTATCGAGTCGGTCAGCCTGCGTGGGGCGTCCGTCACGATCAAGACGCATCACAATGTCGGCGGGCTGCCGGAAAAGATGGACCTAAAGCTGATCGAACCGCTGCGTGAACTGTTCAAGGACGAGGTCCGGGCGATGGGGCGCGATCTTGGAATACCGGAGTTCATACTCGAACGGCATCCGTTCCCGGGACCCGGCCTCGGCGTTCGCATTCTTGGCGACGTAACGCCCGAAAAGGCGGAACTGCTCCAACAGGCAGACCGGATCTTTATTGAAGAGCTGCATAACCACCACCTTTATAAAGATGTCTGGCAGGCCTTCGCCGTTCTGCTGCCGATACAGTCGGTTGGCGTAATGGGAGATTTCCGCACCTATGAACGCACCGTTGCCTTGCGGGCCGTCACATCGACCGATGGCATGACCGCCGATTGGGCGCGGCTTCCGCACGAATTCCTGGCAACAGTTTCCTCGCGGATCACCAGCGAAGTACGCGGCGTAAACCGCGTTGTTTACGACATTTCCTCAAAACCGCCAAGCACTATCGAGTGGGAATAAGGCAAAAAACACCTTCCATCGGGGCTGTACGGATCGCATACAGCGGTCTCGGCCCGCTTCCCCGCCCGAAAATTAGGCTTGTAACCCTGTGTCAAAGCCCTAAAAAAGTTGTGGAGCAGCGACATATTTGTAGCCCCACGTGAAGCAAAGCGAAACGTGGGGTTAATCGAGCCTAAATCTCAAAGCCCGTGTAACGGGCGGCAGACTTTCGCTAAATTATTGACAGCAATAGAGTAACATGCCTCGCTGTCGCCCACTACGTGGGCTTAGCGTCATGTTTTCATCCTAACCACGGGTTCCGCTTTGCTCCACCCGTGGCTACTTTCTGTCACTGCTCCGCAGTTAAAGATAGTTTTGCCACAGCCTCTCATGCGCGGGCGCGGCTGACCTTAAACGTTTTGCCGTCGGCGCGGACGAATGTTCCTGTGTTGTATTTTTCGTCATCGAAACGGAACTCATTCCGCCCGCCCGACTTGTCTTCTTCCGATTCAAAGACGTTCGCGTCCTTATAGAAAAAATATTCGCTTCCCGAACCTTTTGCCCACTTTACCTCGAACGCCATTCTGTCCGGCCTGACGGTGCATGTCGTTTCGCCGACGCGGTATTTGCCCTCAAATTCACCGTTTGGCGAACTTGCGGCCGGCGGATCCGCCGCTGTTTTTTCATATTCGCGAAAACTCTGCACGAGCGTATAGCCGCCCGGATATTTTATATCGGCGATCTTCCACGCGTCGCCGTCCCGGGCCATCACATAGGTTATCGTCTTATTTTCACCATAGTTCTCAAACGTGACTTGAACGGTTGCCTTACTGCCGTTCACCACCGCTTTTCCTACGCTGAACTTCTTGATATCCGTATCCTGTGCATCATAAAGCGGGTCGGCGTCGATCGCCCCCATTTCGCCTTCGGGCCGCTGTTCGTTCTTCCAGATCATGTCAGCGAGCGGCTTTGCAAAATATTTGTCAACGACGGAACGCTTGCGGTCACGGAACGGTCCCTTATTGAGGTCGTGCTGCTTGTAAAGATCGGCAATAAGCGGTTCGGCGGCGGCGAAGGTTGCCTCGGCACCGGATGATTCCGGTGTACTTGATATATCGGGCGTCGCCGTCGCGACCGCGTTCGAGTTTACCGCCACATTCGTATCGGTGCGGCCCCATGAACACGACAGCGCGGCAAGCGCCAAGACAGCCGCTGCCGTAGATAGATCGAAAAGTCTTTTCATAAAAAGATGTAGCCTCGGTTTGGTCTGCGAAACAAACCTACTTTATCCTACGTTAAAGTAAAAGCGATCCAAAAATGTACGCGTATTGGCTTTCCTGATCGGATCAGCCGTGCGCCGAAATGCCAATATGAAAAACCAACCTATCCACCTGCGGCGGGCTTCCGTCCGCTCGCTTGCCATCGTCGTCCTGCTCTTGGGCGCCGCCTTCCAGGCCGCTTACGCACAAAAGGGTAAGCTTGATATCAGCTATACCGTCGCCTTGAAGGATGTTGCTTCGCAGCAGTTTCATATAACTACCGATATAAAGAACATCGATCAGCCGCAGCTCGATCTGGCGTTGCCGACGTGGACGCCCGGCTGGTATGTTGTCGAGAATTACGCAAAGAATATAATTCGATTCAAGATCACGGACGTCAACGGCAAATGGGTCCAGCCGCGAATGACGCGGAAACAAACCTGGAGCGTCGATACCCGCGGCCTCAAGCAGATCCGCGTGGAATACGATTACAGCGCCACCGTGCTGGGCCTGAACCAGGCAAAGATCGCAAACGATTTCGCGTTCTTTACCGGCATCGAACTGTTCCTTGAACCGGTCGGCCATCGCAATACACCGAGCACGCTAAAATTCGACATCCCGTCTGGCTGGAAATTGATCTCGGCGCTAAAAGATACGTCGGATCCGAAAACATTTATCGCCGCCGATTACGACACGCTTGTCGATGCACCCGCGCTGATGGGCAGCTTTGATGTGACCGAATTTCAGGTCGAAGGAAAACCGCATTACTTTACCGCGGTCCCTGCCGGGACCTTCAACGCCGAAAAATCGAAGCGGTTCACCGAGATCCTCGGGAACACGATCAAGGCCGAAAGCGCTATTTTTGGCGGGCTTCCGTACGAAAAATACATCGCGTTCTATTTCTTCCGCCCGGCGGAATCGAACGCCAGCGGCGCGCTCGAGCACCTCAATTCATACGTTGCGTTTGCCCCGTCAGGCGAGCGTGCAACGCCCGAGCAAATTATCGGCACCGGAGCGCATGAGTTCTTTCATCTCTGGAACGTAAAGCGCATCCGGCCGGCCGAGATGTGGCCGTATGATTATTCGCGTGAGAACGAGACGCCGCTGCTTTGGGTTTCCGAAGGGTTCACGAACTACTACGGCATCGTCGGCACTTACCGCGGCGGCGTTACAACCAAGGAACAGTTCCTCGAACGTGCGGCGGGAGCGGTCGGCGGCATCGAGAACAGCGAGGCCCGAAAGTATATTCCGCCCGCAAGTTCATCGGTCATTACCTGGGTTGGTTACGACACGCCGCAGGCATTCAGCATCTCGTATTACACACAAGGGCAAAATCTGGCGGCGTTGCTTGATCTTTCTATCCGCAACGATACCGCCGGAGCATCGAGCCTGGACGATGTAATGCGTGCTCTCTATCGCGACCATTACTTAAAAGGCAAGGGCTTTACAACGGACGATATGATCGGGATCATCAACCGATTGACCAAAAAGGACTACCGCCCGTTTTATGAAAGCTATGTTTTTGGTGTTGAGGTACCGGATTATGACCGCATCTTCGGCTATGCCGGCTATAAGCTTGAGCGAAAGCAGCAGGCAGCGGCCGATCTGGGATTCTCCGCACGGCCAAGGAACGGCGGTTTCACCATCCTCGGCGTCGAGGCGAACGGGTCGGCGGCCGCCGCGGGCCTGCGTATAGGAGACGTTATAACAAAGATCAATGGCGGCTCGCCGTTCGAGGCCCCGTTGGGAACGCTGGCAGGCAAAGAAATCAAGTTGACCGTCACACGCGGCGGCCAGGAATCGGAAACGTCGATGAAGGTCGGTTCACGGTCCTTCACCGCGTATTCGCTTGAAGAATTGCCCAATGCCTCGCCGCAGCAAATCAAGGTCCGCGAAGGCTGGCTAAAGCGTTAATAGTCCAACAAACTTCAGTTTGTTACTTCTGTTAGCAAAGTCAAGGCTGTCCTAAAAGACTAAAAGTCTGAGGCGACAAGGCATTTCTGAACGCGGATCAAGCGGAGTTGAGCGGATTTTCACGGATCTATCCGTTTTGATCCGCTCGATCCGCGTGATTCGCGTTCAACTTGCCCCTATTCTGGAGTAGGTAAAAGTTTTCAGACATCCTCCGTTTCGCCAATACGATCCGGCGCAATACTTAACCCGAGTATTGCGCCCTTTCGATTAGCACGCCTCCGAAGCCCGTTTTGCATCGCCAAATAATCCGACCAGGTCCGCAAGCTGATAATGTGCATTCAGCCCGCTTGGGTTCGGCAGCAGCCAGACGGTTGTTTCGCCAAACTTCTCCTCTTGTCGTCCGACGATCGCCTGCGGCCGATTGAACGCCGTTCGGTACGCACCCAGTCCAAGAACCGCCAACAGTCGCGGCCTGTATTTTTCGATCTTTCTCAACAGAGTGCGTCCGCCGGCTATGATCTCGTCCGCCGATATCTCGTCGGCACGCGCGGTCGTGCGTTCGACAAAGCACGTTATGCCATAGCCTCTCTCAAGAAGTTCTGTTTCTTCGGACGGGTCAAGAAGCCGATCGGTAAATCCCGCACCGTGCAGGGCCTTCCAAAACCGGTTGCCAGGCCGGGCAAAATGAAGGCCCGTTGCTCCCGAATAAAGTCCCGGGTTTATACCGCAAAACAGCACCTTAAGATCATGATCGATCAGGTCCTCAATGGTCAGGTCCACCGCAAGCCGCAGGTCTTCCTTGGTCGGTCTCGTTGCTGCCATACCAACATCATACCGCGCCGACTGTGATAAAATCGCCCGGCAATGGCGTCAGAAATGCAACCGATGGTCGAATTTCGTTCGGTCAGCTACGCAGCGGGCGATACGCTGATACTTCACGGCCTCGATCTGCGAATAGAGCAGGGCGAGGTGCTCGTGCTTCTCGGCGAATCCGGCTGCGGAAAAACTACAACGCTGAAATTGATAAACAGGCTGATCGATCCGACCGGCGGCTCTGTGTTGGTGGAAGGAAAAAGCACGGCCGATTGGGATGCGATCAAACTGCGTCGGTGGATCGGCTACGTACTGCAGGACGGCGGCCTTTTTCCGCATTTTACTATCGAACAAAATGTCGGCCTTACGCTAAAGCTTGCGGGCCGCAGTGTTGATGAGGCAAATACCAGAACTGCGGAAATGCTCGATCTTGTCGGCCTTGCACCCGATAAATTTGCTGGCAGGTTTCCGCACGAATTGTCCGGCGGCCAGCGGCAGCGTGTCGGCGTCGCACGGGCACTTGCGGCCGACCCTCCGCTGATCCTGCTCGATGAACCATTCGGCGCCCTCGACGTGATCACCCGGACCAGTCTTCAAAAAGAATTCGCCCGCCTCGTCCGCGATCTCGGCAAGACGGCAGTTTTTGTGACACACGACCTGCACGAAGCAAGGCTCCTGGCAACGCGGATAGCCTTGATGGAAAAGGGCAGGATCGTCTTTCTGGGAACGGCGGAAGAATTTACTTCGTCAAACGTTCCGCTCGCACGGGCTTATCTTGAAACACTGATGGACTATTGAACCGCAAATGCCGCGTATCGTTGCTTTCGGCAAAAACAAACTCTGTTACAATAGCGGCGCATCACATTACAAAATAATGAATCCAAACAAACAGAACAGGCGTGAGTTTTTGCGATCGGGCGCCGCAGGTTTGGCAGGCGTGGCACTGATCAGCAGTGCAAGGGGCGAGTTGTTCGGTTTTGCTGACGCGGGCCCGTTTGCCGAATTGACGGAAGTGACGATAAGCGATCTACAGGCGAGAATGAAGGCCGGCAAATTGACCTCGCGCCGGTTGGCGGAAATGTATCTCGAACGCATAGGCGAAGTAGATGTAAAAACGCACGCGGTGATCGAGACAAATCCCGACGCCCTTGCGATCGCTGATCAAATGGACCGCGAGAGAAAAAGAGGCAGAGTGCGTTCGATGATGCACGGCATCCCGATCCTTATCAAAGACAACATCGACACGGCCGACAAAATGATGACGACCGCCGGTTCGCTCGCACTTGTCGGCGCCCCGACACCGAAGCACGATGCGTTTGTTGTCGCGCAGCTTCGCAAAGCCGGTGCGGTCATTATAGGCAAAACCAATCTCAGCGAGTGGGCCAATTTTCGCGGCGACCGATCGATCAGCGGCTGGTCGGGCCGCGGCGGGCAGACGAACAATCCGTATTTTCTCGACCAAAACCCGTGCGGAACAAGCTCAGGCTCAGGCGTCGCCGTTTCAGCAAATCTTGCCGCCGCGGCCGTCGGTACCGAAACCAACGGTTCGATAATTTGTCCTGCCTTGACCAACGGTGTCGTGGGTATCAAACCGACACTCGGCCTCGTATCACGCAGCGGCATCATCCCGATCGCCCACACTCAGGATACAGCCGGCCCAATGGCGCGAACAGTTGCCGACGCGGCCATCATGCTCGGTGCAATGGCCGGCCGCGACAAGAATGACGCGATCACTGCTGATGCGGCAAAGAATGCGGCGAAGGACTACACAAAATTCCTTGACCCCGACGGCCTTCGCGGTGCAAGGCTTGGCCTGGTGCTCCAATTCCTGCCGCAGCGAAATCGCGAACAGGCATTGGCATATTACCAGCCGTTCATCAACAAATTCCGTGAGGCCGGTGCGACGCTGATAGATGTGACCTTTACTCCGGATTACGGCAAGATCGCGAATGACCGAACCGACGTTTTGCTTTATGAGTTCAAGGCCGATCTGAATAAATATCTGGCATCGCGTGGCGCAAAATATAAAACGCTCGAAGACCTGATCAAATTTAACGAAGAGAACAAGGAAAAAGAATTGACGAAGTTTGGGCAGGAGCTTTTTGTGCAGGCGCAGGCAAAGGCCGATCTAAATGACAAGGGCTATATTGACGCGCTGGCGAAGATCAAAAAAGCCACCCGCGAAGATGGTATCGATGCCGTGATGGCAAACGGCAAGCTGGACGCCCTCATCGGCCCAACAAGCGGCGCGGCCTGGTCGATTGCGGCGGTTGCCGGATATCCATTTATCACGGTGCCATTGGGCTTACGCGATAACTCCGCGACAGGCATGGCGTTCTTCGGCAAACCATTTACCGAACCGCAGCTTATCAAATATGCCTACGCCTTCGAACAAAAAACCAAAGGCCGCGTCGAACCACAATTTTTGCCGACATATCCGAAGAAGTCATAGATCGGCGTCAGAGGTCTCTGCTCTATGAGCGGAATGTACGACTGAATCGACCGAACCTTCGTGCTCTTTGTGTCTTCAACTTGGCGGTCTTTGTGTTAAAAAAACTCGTTAACACAAAGGGCGCAAAGGCGAAGACACAAAGGTCACAAAGAAGAAGATTTTGGCAGGAGACTATACTACTTACAAATGGCAATAATATACGTTGATGACCGTTAACGATTTTAGGAAAGTTGTTCTGTGACAGGCTGGCTTTACGGTTATACTTGAACCATAGCAATCAAAATCGAAACCGATCTCAATAGAAGAAATCACCAAGTATCGAATTGAAGAACGACGGCAAGCGTTTCGAGTCGATGCTTCGCGCGGTCATCAAGGTTCCGAGAGAAGAGATTCTAAGACGAGAAGCACAATCGAAACATGAACGCGGTAAGGGCGTTAAGAAGGGCTAGAAAACAGATTTGCTTGCGGTGCGAAAGCTGGACTAATTATCTGTCCAATCCTAGGAATTTCCGCTTTCGGAAAATCATTCCACGGACCATCCCAAGCATAAACTCGGTCGGCTCTAATTAGATTTGCAGTCGCCATATGGATCGCGTCCCACCTGAATTTCTTGTCACGCGGTGAGAGTCTTTCAAGTTTTCTGTGGCGCCCCCACGCACTCAGTAGTCGAGCGGCCTCTTTGGCAACGTCTTGATTGAATGCTTGGATTTCGGCTACGTCGCGAATGGACTGGATTACTTCGTCAACCTTTTCTTTCAGATTGGACTTGTCGTGGTACTCGTCATACGTCCTACTGATAAACTCGTTGACAGTCATTATCGACGTGTGAATCTTGCTCTGAACGCCGCTTTCATACAAGACAATATCTCGCGCTGCTAATTGACGACCTTTCATGTTGTCTAAAAGGCCAATGAAGACGGAAGTGTCGAAATACACAATCGGAGACTTCATTCGAGATTTCTTTCTCTAATCGAATCCAGGTACTCCGTGGGATCAACCCCTTCCCACATCTCTTTGTTCACCTGAATGAACTTATCAACGGCATCAACAAGAGTCGGCCTATCAGGCAAAATCGTGAAACTGTCAACACGAAGAGTTCTCTTGCGAGGCCGGAACGTAGCAAAGCCTTTCGCAAAAATCCTCTTCTTCCAAATGTCGTTAAGATTGTACACGGCTAACTCTGCTTTGTTAATCTCACAATACCAATCACCATCATGCGACTCGACCTTGACTAGCACCGATCCGGTCGGCTTCGTGTAGTCTTGGTCGTCAATTGCGTGCAAAATTCCTTCTACTTCATATCCGTGAATTTCGGGCGGCACGACCTTTAGGTCTATCAACTGCTGCTCGACCGCAACACCAAATTTCTCGTTGAACACAACCTCAATATCTGGTTCCGATTGTTGTTCGACGACGAGTTCCATGTACTCGTATTCGTTCGTCGCGGGATTAGCAAATTGACGTGCGTGCTCAAGCACCGACTTTCCAATGCCGGGTGGCAAATCCTGTGCTCCGCCACCGACCAATTGCAATCCATTGCCGTACCTCTTACCCGCGACTTCAATCCACTCGTTTGGAGTTTCATCAGAACAAAAACGGAGTTCGAATGAGTTTCCAGCGGGGTTAGCTGCAAGGTAAAGTTTCGTGTCTCGCTTAACATCTTCTGACGTGATCTCCACGTCCGCATGCGAAACAACGCGATAGACATTCTCAATATCGCTCGAAATGGCATTGAAAACGCGTGCCAATACATCAGTGGATAGCCGGTGTTCGTCGGCTTTTCCACCGTGAAATGTAATGACTAGCTTTAGCTTACCCACGGCGTTTGCGACTCCATTTTAGTCGTCCTCAGTATAGTTGTTTTCGCGCTCGGCAACAAGATTCTTTCGCTTCTTGTAAGGTTAGCACATCACGGCTCTAGGGCTAATTACTAGAGCTTCCGTATAAAGACCACCCAATTATCCACCCAATTCCACCCATTTCGCGGCAAACCGTAACGCTGTTACAGTAAGTGGAAACCGGTGAATGACTTTGCCCAATTCATACGCTCGAACTGGCCCGAACTTCTCGTTCTGACGCGCGAGCATGTTTTTATTGTGTTCCTATCGGCTGGCCTGGCGATCTTGATCGGGTTGCCGCTCGGCATTTTGCTGACTCGTGTAAAAGGCTTGCAAACTCCTGTTCTCGGTTTCGCAAACGTGATGCAGACCGTGCCGAGCCTTGCTCTGTTCGGATTATTGATCCCGATCCCGTTCATCGGCGGCATCGGCGCCCGCACGGCCGTTATCGCACTTGCGCTTTACGCACTATTGCCGGTCATTCGAAACACGGTCACCGGCATTTTGGGCATCGATCCGAAGGTGCGCGAAGCGGCGGTGGCGATGGGAATGACCGGCGGCCAGATCCTTCGCATGGTA
>CAUJFK010000341.1 GCA_963169175.1 Acidobacteriota bacterium
TCCGTCAAGGACTTTCTTGCCAAACAGCGCGCCGAGAAAGCAAAAAAGGAGCACGAAGAACTCCTTCAGCGCGGCGACGAACTGCTTCAGCTTACCGGTCAACTTGAGACAGCATACGAGCGGACCAAGAATTTGACAGCCGCCGACCTGAACAAGCTTGTGACGGTCGAAAAGCTGGCTGAAAAGATCCGCAAGAGCATGGGCGGGGATGATGACGACGACGATAGACCTGAGAGCGCGGTAAAGAAGGAGCCGGTCGAGGATGTCGCGGGCGCTGTTGTCAACCTTAAGGAAATGGCCGTTAAACTTGTGGACGAGCTAAAAAGAACATCACGGTTCGGCATTTCCGCCGTAGCGATACAAACTTCTAATTCGGTTCTAAAACTGGTCCGGTTCCTAAGGCTGAAAAGATGATCCCGCCCATTTCGCGCCCGGCGCGCTCATTCCTTGTTCCTGTATTCCTATTGGCATTGGCGTTCGCAGCCCCGGTGTTGTGTCAGGGCGACGACTCGGTGATCAAGGTAGATTCGGCCACCGTTGTTCTGAACGCTACTATACTCGATGCCGGCGGCGGCGTTGTTTCGGGACTCCGGCGTGAGCAGTTCAGTGTCTTTGAGAACGGCCGCAAGCAAGAGGTAACTTATTTTTCGGCGGCTGAAACTCCGTTTGCCGCTGTCATGCTGATAGATACGTCAGGGAGCATGGAATCGCGGCTTAGCATGGCACGCTCGGCCGCCATAACCTTTCTGGACGGACTTCGTGTGGATGACAACGTTGCGGTTTACCGCTTTGCTTCCAAGGTTGAGATAGTGCAGGAATTTTCCGGCAGCCGCGACATCTCGGAGAGTATTTTTGATGTAAAGGCAGACGGAATGACCGCCCTTAATGATGCGATCTTCAAAGCAGCTGAGGAACTTAAGGCGCGGCCTGAGAAGCGCAGGGCCGTGATCGTTATCTCAGACGGTGCGGACAATATCAGCGGCAGGTCCGCCGGCCGGGCGTTGAAGGCCGCTCTCGAAGCTAAAGCCTTGATCTACACCGTCGATATGTCGAGCGCCGACACGAGTGGAAAAGATCGAATGCAGAATCAAGGCGTGCTCAAAGACTTTGCTGAAAAAAGCGGCGGTCGATTTATTGCAGCCGAGGGCGGGCCGGCACTTCGTTTGGGATTAAAAGGTATTGTTGATGAGCTTGGTATCCAATATACGCTTGGCTACGAGCCTTCGGATCAGGAAAAGGACGGCAAATGGCGGGCGATCGAATTGAGGGTCGCTAAGCCAAAATTGACGATCCGGACGCGGAAAGGTTATACGGCCGGAAAGTAGATACTCCCGGCCGGATCAAAACATCACATTCTAACAGCCGATCATTCATCGTCATCATCATCGGACAGCACGAACGTAAGGATCATCGTAACCCTGTAGTCGGTAACGTTTCCGTTCTCGATCTCTACCTTCTGCTCTTTTACCCACGCCGATCGAATGTTGTTTATCGTTTTCGAAGCGCGCTGGATCCCTGATTTGATCGCATCCTCGAAACCGGATGCGGATGAAGACGTTATTTCAATATTTTTTGCAACAGCCATAAAAAGTAAACCTCCCTGTTTATTCTGAAATTAATTAGTCAGCGACGCGGCTTGTCTGATTTCGTGCCCTGTCGTCAAAACGCTGCTCGGCCAACTCGATCAACTGGTCAAGCACATCCCGGAACGCGAGGCCGGTTCCGGCCCACATTTTCGGGTAGCCTGAAGCTTCGGTCAATCCCGGCATTGTGTTGATCTCATTTATCAAAAGGCTGCCGGTGTCGCTGCGGAGAAAGAAATCGACGCGTGCAAGCCCTGAGCCATCGATCGCCTTAAAGGCGGCGATCGCCATTTGCTGAATTTTCGACGCAAGTTCGGCGGAAACCGGCGCCGGTACGACAAATTCGTTATTCCCGGTAGCGGAATATTTTTCCTGATAATCGAGAAACGCTTTGGCCTTGTCTTTAATGATGTATTCGCCTGGAAGGCTGGCACTCGGATCGTCGTTGCCAAGGACCGCACACTCGATCTCGCGCATTTTCAGGCCTTCCTCGACAATTATCCTGCGGTCGTATCGGGCGGCCAGGTCGATGGCGGCAACCAGCGACACGGCTTCGTCCGCCCTTGAGATACCGACGGATGACCCGAGATTTGCGGGCTTGGCGAAACACGGATAACCAAGCGTGCTCTCAACATTCTTTATTATCCGATCCCGATCTTGCTCCCACTCGCGGCGGAGAAACCACACGTATCGGCACATCGGCAGCCCGGCCTCGTGGAAAAGCGATTTCATCACGACTTTGTCCATCCCGCAGGCCGAAGCAAGTACGCCGCATCCTACATACGGCAGGCCGGCCAGATCGAGTAAGCCCTGGATCGTCCCGTCCTCACCGAAAGTACCGTGGAGCGCCGGCAGGACGACATCGAGATGCAGATCAGCTATCGCGTTCGAATTCGCTGTCGTTAAAGTCAACCCGTGTGACCGTGGATCACCGAAGATACCAACATCTGCCTGCTCATCAAAGCCCGCAATATCTACAATGGAGCGGGCATTTTCGGGCAACAATTCTTCTGATGCTTGCGGATGCAGCCAGCGGCCGTCTTCAGAGATCGCGATCGGGACAACTTCATATTTCTCATGATCGATCGCATTTATCACGTTTCCCGCCGAACGTACCGATATCTCGTGTTCGCCCGATCTTCCGCCAAAAAGTAGTCCTACTCTTTTTTTCATCCTTATCGTTGTCCCGGTGCAGGCCTAAAGTATTGTCTTGCCGAGGGCTGAAAGTATCAGTTCGCAGGCAAGCTCAACGGTAATGTTGCTTTGGTCGAGCATTGGATTTACTTCGACAATTTCAAACGATCTCATGCCGCCGCGTTCGGCTATTACTTCAAGGGCAAGATGAGCCTCTCGATACGTGGCACCGCCGCGAACGAGCGTTCCCGAACCAGGTGCGAAGCGCGGGTCGATGACATCCACATCGAACGTCACCGCGTAGCCGCCGGACGATTGCGAGGCAATATCGATCGCTTCGTTTACACAGTCGAGCATGCCGCGTTTATCGATGTCGCTCATCGTAAAGAAATGGCCTTCCAGCCCCAGTTCGCGTATTCGCCCTTTCTCGCCGTCATCAAGGTCGCGTGCGCCGACGTGGGCAAAATATCGCGGGTCAAGTTTGGGCGAAAATCCGCATAGATCAACCAGACCAGGCTCGCCATAACCGAGAAGCGTTGCCAGCGGCATTCCGTGAATATTGCCCGTGGGTGACGACGCCGGAGTATTGATATCGGCATGGGCGTCAAACCAGATCAGCCCAAACGATTCGTCTCGGTTGCGGAAATATTTCGCAACACCGGAGACCGAACCGATAGCGATGGAATGATCGCCGCCGAGGATAACCGGAAAGCAGCCGTCAGCAAGCCCGGTCGCGACGGCATCAGCAAGATTGCTGCACGAGGTCAAAGTTTCCTGAAGATATTTAGGATTCGCACTCTCCAGTGCCGGTCCGGCCGGCCGGACTATATCGACGTTGCCTCGATCTTCAGCTTCGTAGCCAAGTTTGCGTATCGTATCAATGAGCCTGCCGCCATGGAGGCCGGCAAGCCTTATTGCCTCAACACCAAGCTCGCTTCCCGGCTTTCCGGCACCGTAACCGAGCGGAGCACCAATGACCGCTACTTTTCTTAACAATTCCGGTTTCTCCACTTTTGATCCACTTAGATCTCACCAAATCCCGATGCAAAAAGTTCACAGACGGCTTCGAACGCGGCCGCTTCGTCCTCACCTTCCGCGGAAAGCAGCAGGACGGAATTTACAGGAGCCGCAAGGGTCAGGACATCCAGCATCGACCTGGCGTCCGCTTCGGCGGCCGTATCAGGCCTGCGTAGCCTTAGGCAAGATGTGTAGCACGCCGAGAGCTTGACCAATTGGGCGGCTGCCCGCGCGTGAAGGCCCAACTGATTCACGATCGTCAACTTGCCTTCAAGCATCCTTTTTCAATTTTGCGGGCTCAAAAAGTGTCGCCGTCCGATAGATCGCCTGTTTGCCCTGCTCCTCGACCTCTTTTGCTATTTCGCTTAGGGTCGAATCTTCCGGGTGGGTCGCTAATTTGACGACCATAGGCAGATTTACACCGGTCACTATCTCGACCTTTCCGTCCTCAAGGAACATAGCGGAAATGTTGGTCGGTGTCCCGCCGAACATATCCGTCATCAACAGGACGCCCGCATCCTGCGAGACGCTGGAGATGGCCCGCTGGATCTCGTCTTTTGCCGCCTCGACATTGTCGTGCCAGCCTATCGACACCGCAACGATATTATCCAGATCGCCAATGACTGTTTCGGCCGCCGCCAAGAGTTCGTTCGCTAACTGGCCGTGCGAAACGATCACCGCACCTACTTTATGCTTCGCCATACCCACACCATCCGAACCTTTCGATCCAACAGTTCATTTTTGCATATCACGATGAACAACCGAAACGTTGTACCCGTCCTTCTTAAGTGCATCGCGGAGAGCATTTGCGACCATCACCGATCGGTGCCGTCCGCCCGTGCATCCTATCCCAAGCGTCAGGTACGATTTCCCTTCTTTTTGATAGAACGGAAGCAGGTATTCAATAAGGCCGGTGAACCGCGAAATCGTCTCCTGCACATCCTTGTGTTTGGTGAGGTACCGGACGATCTTTGCGTTCTCACCGGTCAGGTCGCGGAGTGAAATTTCAAAATACGGATTCGGCAGATGACGAACATCGAACATCAGATCGACATCACGCGGATTACCGTATTTGTGCCCAAAACTCACGATCTGTACTTTCAGCGATCCTTCTTCCGCAGCATGGCTGAACTTTTGAATTAGTAAGCGCCGAAGTGTGTGGACCGTCAGGTCAGAGGTGTCGATGATCAAATCTGCTATCGCGCGAATGTGGCCCATTGCGCGGCGTTCAGACCGGATCGAAGGCAGCAGGCCCCGTCCCTTTTCGGCGGGATGAGGCCGGCGGGTCTCAGAAAACCGCCGGCGGAGCACATCGTCCGATGCCTCGAAGAAGATCACGTACGGCCGCGATTGCTCCATTGCCAGTTTCTCGAGTTCGGCCGGAAACTCCAGGAGAAAATGTCGTTCGCGGATATTTATTACCAGAGCGGCCTTCTCTATCGCCTGCTTATCTTCATCGTTCGGCAGCATCAAACGGGCGAAGGTTGAAAGCATGGTCAGCGGCAGGTTGTCCACGCAAAAATACCCGAGATCTTCGAACGCGTTCGTCGCCGAACTCATTCCTGACCCGCTAAGGCCGGTAATGATAACAAAGTTCGGTATAGCGGCGGCCTTGCGGACATTGCCGCGGCCGCTATCGCTTCTTGACTGTCTGGACCGTTTTGACGGCATACCTGGGCGAGATGACCAGACGTTTTGAGACACGATCAACCCGCGATGTAACGCATTCCTTCGTTTAACTTATTGTCGGCCAAGCCCGTAATAGATAACTTTCAAGTAGTCTCTTGCCGAACACATCTACTTTGTGCCCTTTGTGTCTTCAACTTGGAGACCTTTGTGGTAAAAAACACGATTAACACAAAGGCCGCAAAGAGAAGACACAAAGTTCGCAAAGGTACTTGGGACACGATCGATACTGTCCATTAGGGTTCGATCAAGCCGTAGTTTCCATCCTTCCTGCGATAGATGACGGAAATCCGATCGCTCTCAGCGTTACGGAAAACAAGAAAGCCTTCGTCATGGCCGTCAAGGATCATGGTCGCCTCTTCGACAGTGACCGGCTTAACCTCGTAACCTTTCGAAGCGATCACGCGTGCTCGATGCGGGGTCGGCACCACCTCGCCGCCGTCTGTCGCCACGGCGCTGATCGGCTTTCTTTTGTGTGATCTGTCAATGACCTTCTTTTTGACTTTCAGAGCCTGTTTTTCGATCTTTCCGGCAGTCTGCGCGATCGACTGGTACATGTCAGCGGAACTTGCGGTTGCGGTGAGGACCTCATTCCGCCAATTCACGACCATTTCCGCTCGATGCCGTCCGCGCTCGACCTCAAGAATGACGTGAGCCTTTGATGCCTTTCCGTCAAAGATATGTAAGATCTTTTGCAATTGTTCTTCAGCGTGAGATTTGAGGGCTGGTGTTACGTCGATGTGTCTGCCTGTGTATTCAAGTATCATACGCTTCCCCTAGAAGTTCGGTGCCAGGTGCGGGCGGGACAGCCCGCGGCGGCGTTAAATAACTGTCTTTCTTTCTCTGGAGCCTGCAATGTTCATTTGATCACGATATTTTGCGACCGTCCGCCTCGACAGCTTTACGCCTTCTTTGCCAAGGACCTTGGCGATCTGCTCATCGGTGAGCGGACTTTTTGTATCCTCCTCCTCAACTAATTTTTTGATCCTAAGCTTTAGGATGCGGGTCGAAACCTCTTCGCCGTCCTCGTTCATCATTCCTTCGCTAAAGAACCGTCGAAGCTCAATAACGCCCTGGGGCGAGTGGGCATATTTTCGGTTGACGACACGCGAAATAGTGGAAAGATGCATCCCGATCGCTTCAGCAACGTCCTTCAGCATCATTGGTTTTATGAATTCGACGCCCTTATCAAGAAATTCGGTCTGCCGCTGAACAATGCATTCGACGACACGATAGATCGTTTGGCGGCGGTGCTCGATATTTCGAAGAAGATCGACGGCGGAGCGCATCCGCTCTTTTATAAAGTCCTTTGTTTCCTTCGAAGTATCATTCTGGTCGAGCATCTGATGATACGTAGGGCTGATCCGAAGCCGCGGGCTTCCGTCATCGGTAAAGTAAATGACATACTCATCATCGATCTTTTCGATATAGACTTCCGGCGCAACAAAGACGGCTTCCTCACCGGCGTAGCGGCGGCCCGGAAAGGGATCAAGGGACTTTATTATCTCGATCTCGGCCGCCAATTCGTCGAGGCCGAGTCCCGTTTCTTTGGCAAGATGATTCAGCCTGTGCGGCTGCAGATCTTCAAAGTGGTCTCGAATAAGATTGGCGGCGATCGTATTTCCTTCTCCTATCGCGTCCAACTGAACAAGCAGGCATTCCTTGACATCGACCGCACCACAGCCGACCGGGTCAAGGTTCATCACTATTTTATGCGCGACCCAGACTGTTTCCGGATCGCATGAGAGCATTTCCGCGATATCGGCAGGCGGAATTGTTAACCTTCCATCCTCGTCCAGATTACCGATGATAAAGATCGCAACCTTCTCAACACCGTCGGTCATCTCCTGCAAATTAAGCTGCCACTCGAGATGCTCGGAAAGGGTTTCAGTATGCGAAAGGAATTGTTCGAAGCTCGGGGCGTCGTCCTTATATTCGAATTCCTGCGTCTTGTATCCGGGATCGAGATAATCCTGAAATTCCCTTCCAAAATCTATCTCTTCGAATGAATCCGACGAGTCGTCCGATCCGGCCTCGTCCGGCCCATCGGCTTCGGCCGTCTGTCCGGTTCCGTTTTCAGAAAATTCACTCAGGCTGCCGCTTATCGGCTCGCCAACATCTACGGCCGACCCCGGTTCAGCCGCAGCTTCGTGCCCGTTGCCTGCTTCGTCAAAATCACCACTGGAATTTTGGTCAAGAATATTGTCCGAGATCTCATGGACCTCATCGCCCGTCTGGACCTCTTCGAGCATCGGGTTCCCTTCCATCTCCTGCTCGATCAGCTCCGACAGCTCAAGCGAGGTCATTTGGAGCATCTCGATCCTTTGCCGCAGTTGCGGCGTAAGGATCATTCGCTGCTGAAGATTAGTTGTGAGTCTAAGCGAGGACATTGCTTGTATTTACCGGCCCTGGACAATAAGGTTAGATGCTCATGGCCCAATATTTGCTCATTCAGATTATACGAATTTTTCGACAGAAAAGGAAAAGACTTCTATCGTGACGCTTCTGATGGACAGGCGACGGGATGAACGCAACGGGTTCATTTTCTGCGCGGGGCGACTTTCGGCCCGGATAGTGTAAGATTGAGTGAAACCGACCATGATGAAACGGCTCCTCATTGTTGACGATGAGCCCAATCTGCTGGCCGCGATCGCCGCGGTCCTTCGCAGTGAGGGCTTTGATGTGACGACGGCCCGCAACGGACGCGACGCAATGCTGCAGATAGCCCGGGCTGTTCCAGACCTAATCGTCAGCGACGTTCGCATGCCGATAATGGACGGCTACACACTGGCGCGAAAGCTCCGCTCTGCCCCGCATACAAAATTGATTCCGGTCGTTTTTCTAACAGCAAAGGATGAGACGCGAGACCGCATCGAAGGTTTCCGGTCCGGCGTGGATGTTTATCTTACAAAACCGTTCGAGCCGGATGAGCTCGTTGCGGTCATCAATGGGATCCTCGACCGGGTTGAGAATATCCGCTCTGCTATCACAACCCTGGTCGGCGACCCAGTTCCCGAACAGGCAACCTTTACGCGGGATGAAGCCCTCACAGAGGCGGAATGGCGTGTCGCGGAGGAATTGGCGAAAGGCCTTAGCAACAAGGAGATCGCGGCCCATCTTTATCTGAGTATCCGAACGGTCGAAAACCACGTCAGCCGGATCCTCGGCAAAAAGGGCTTGTCCAATCGCGTCGAGATCGCCCGTTTGGTCCTTTCGACAAAGCGAGATCAGGCATAGCACAAATTTCCCTGCTCTTTGAGTAGATTCACTTATCCGATTAGGTATTTCCCTCGATTCGATTTCCTGCCAAAAAGTCTAGAATCTAAGGTACGGAGGAAATAGATATGTTGATCAGAGAACAAAGGGTTGTCCTAAAGTACCTGCTGATGGTCGGTGTGCTAATGATATTGGTCACCTGGCTTGCATCCAGGTCGTTTGCACAGGAGGTTGCCCAGCAGAAAGCGGTTACGGGCCCCACAGCGTCGAAGTCGGGAACGCCTGCGCCTGTGATGACAGAGTACCGAGGCGTCAAGATCGGGCTTACGGCGGACCATGTTCGCGATCTGATAGATGAGAAGCCGCAGTCTGAGGATGATTCGGGTTATTTTTATGTATTCTCAGATTCAGAGACCGCGCAGATCCTTCTGGACGACAACAAAAGGGTGCGGGCCATCGCGGTGACGTATCTTGGCAAAGACGCGAATGCCCCGACATACGAGGCAGTCTTTGGAAAGGATATGCCGGTAAAACATTCGGCCGACGGCCGCGTGTATAATATGGTCACGTATCCGAAGTCGGGTTTTTGGGTGGCGTACTCCAGTCTCGGGCCCGAAGCGAAAAATCCGCTGATATCGATCACGATCCAGAGTACCGATAACTAGCCCACCGGCCGCGAGCACGCTTTGTTATGAAACGCTGCATTGCGTTCGCTTTGAGTCTGCTCCCGCGCTTAGAGGTTCCAGGGCCAAGAATGTAATTTTACTTCGGCTGCAAGCCGGATTTCTCCGGGGAGGTGCTCGATTGTCGATCAGAGGGCGATTGTTGTGGTTAACGATCGGGCTGGCGGTGCCGTTGGTGCTGGTTGGCTTCTTCAATCTTTGGGAGGCGTGGCAGGCCAGCCGCGCACAGCTTAATCAATCGATCGAACGGCAGGCCGAACTCGCGGCAACGGCGTTTGAACAGTGGATCGAGGCCCAGACTCAAACCTTAAAGACAGTTTCCACCCTTGCGGCAAGCGAGAACAAGGCCAGCCTCCGTGACTATCTGAATTCGATAATCGAAACTCGTCCGCACTGGCTTGATATACAGATAATCGGCCAGTCCGGGAACATCGAGCTTTCACAGACAGTTCGCCAAAAGCCATTGCCGATCGTCTCGATCGAAAGCATCCGTGATGAGATCAAGGCCAAACATTCACTTGTTGTTATCAGCGAGCAGCTTTCGGGGCAGAATCTTCGGCTGTTGTCGCTTGCCATGCCGCTCGCGGACGGCCGATTTATACTCGCCCGCATCGATGGAGAAAGCGCAAGCGAGGTGTTTCATCAGCTTGAGCTTCCAAAAGAATATATAATCGCCGTTTTCGATCCCAATTTCCGGCTCCTGTACCGCAGCAATGTTTCACCGGAACAGATGTCCCTTGATGTCAGCGATACTTCCCTGTTGTCGGCGCTGGGAGCAAAACAGACCGGTACCGTTGAAGTCGAAAGCCCATACGACAAGATCACGCGAATTTATGGCCTCGCACGGATCGAAGCGGCCAACTGTGTTGTCGTGGTTGGTGTTCCGAGTGAAAGCCTGTATGCTCCGGCCAAGGCGCAATATTGGCGGCAGCTCTGGATCGGTTCACTGATCGCGGTCCTCGCCGGAGCCCTTGCTTTGCTCATCGCTCGCGGCATCGTCCTTCCAATGCTGGAACTTACCTCGGCCGCGCGTTCATTTGGCCACGGCGATCTTACGACCCGGACCGACATTAGCGGCAGCGGCCCGATGCGCGAGGTGGCCGAGACGTTCAATCAAATGGCCGAGCGAATCCAGATAAGAGAAGAAAAATTGAAGGAACTGGACCATCTCAAATCGGAGTTTGTCAGCAGTGCCTCGCACGAACTTCGAACGCCGCTGACGACCATCAAGGCCCTTGTTCGCGTACTCCAGGGCAACAATGTCTCCGATGGGGAACGTGCAGAATATCTTCAAACGATCGGCGACGAATGTGATCGGCAGATCGAATTCGTCCGAAACCTTCTTGACCTGTCCCGCATCGAGTCGGGAGCCTACAAACCGAACCTGAGCCAGGTTGAACTTTCCGGTTTTCTCGAGAACCTCGTCGCATCGCTTGGCAGAGCGGCCAGTTCCCGAGACCTCAAACTTGATCTTCGAATGCCCGGCCACGCGTTGCCGACGGTCACAACGGATGCGGACATTCTCCGTCGCGTAATTTCAAGTTTGATCGAGAACTCAATGAAATACACCTCAGCGGGCGGAACTATCAATGTCTCAGCAACTTCAGGCGACGGCGGTGTTTCTATCGCTGTTGCCGATACCGGCTGCGGCATCGCGAGCGAGGACCTTCCTTACGTTTTCGATAAATTCTACCGGGGCCATCCGGCGGGAAACGGATTTGCGGCTGCCATCGATCCAATGGAGACGGCACAAGTGGCTGACGCCGGCGGGATGGGCCTTGGACTATTCCTCTCGCGAAGCCTGGCGGAACAGATCGGGGCAGAAATTACGGTCGAAAGCCCGATCGCCGACGGCACAGGTTCGCGGTTTATCTTCACAATGCCGGTTTAGTGGATTTCACGCATAAAAATGAGTGTTATTACTCACGCAGCGAGGTGCGGCATGATATTACATTAAATATGTTGAAAGCATATCCGGGACGGCTGTTCCGCCACTTCGTTCAGCCCGCCCGGCGCTCCTCCGGATAGCTACCGGAACTCAGGAAAGCGGCTTCAGTTTTGCCCGAACAGGCACACTGGGGCTGTTTTTCTTTGTACCGACGGGCAAAAGTATCTCTTCAAAAAGGGACCTTTCCCAGCTTTTCGTGGGTTTCATTTACGAACATAACCCCCGCCGAACCATACCACTTGTGATACTCGGCCACCATCTCACCTTTTATTATCACGGGATCGGTCGCGACAAGCTTTTTCGCTTCGTCTATATCCGCAACCGCCAAAATAAAAAGCCCGCGCCATCCATCAACGCCGTCGAGCGGCCCGGCAACAGCGAGCTTCCCCTCGGCGGCAAGCCTTTTCATATTGGCAAAGTGCCCGGCATACATATTGTCCCGGTCCTTGCCGTCCGGTACACGCGTTGACCCGGTCTTTAGGATCACGAGCACATAGGTTCGCATTCCGCGCTCGTCGGCACCTGCTTTTTTTGCAAGCGTGGCGTCGAATTTTGGATTCTTAGCTGTTGCACTTGTTTGGGCAAAAGAAGACGACAGGAGCAGCCCCAGAAGGCAGAATGGAAATACAAACGATCTGATTTTCACGATTCCTCCTCGCTCTCATCGGCAGATCCGAAGATCGCGTTCTTATATTTGTTGTACAGAAATGAAATAACCAATAAAGTCAGGCCGAGGCTTACAAACAATATCGTCCGTGGTATCGTATCCAGGTCCGCGACATCGTAGAAGAACAATTTCAACAGCGTCACGCCAAGCAGTCCGATCGCCGCGATGCGCAAGTGCTTGCGGTTCCATGCGATCCCGATGATGACCATCATCAATGAATAGATGCCCCAGAATATGCTCAAGCCAAGCTTGGTCCCATCCGCGAGTCCCATCTGGGCCATCGAATTTACGAGCTCACAGCTTGCGGCGATAAGCCAGAAGCCGTAGGCAACTGCCTCGAACGACAGCCGAACCGTCCCCGCGGGAACCCGATCTGTGAACAACGCATCGCGGCTATCCAGATAAAGGGCCGCCGTCAGAAGAGCGGCACACGCATATGACAGGTAGCGGATCGAGACGAGCGAATATTCCCCTTGTCCCGCCATGTAGGCGATACGGAGATCGTAAAACACCACCATCCCAGCGGTTGCAAGGGCAGCAAGCGTGAGTACTCCAAGCGCCGTATTTGCCGCGGCAAGCGGGCGAGAACGGACTTTGATCCGGTTGACAAGGGCCATCGCGGACAGGAACACCATCGTATAATTCATCTGCCATGCAGAACTCTTACTGCGAATGATCGACGCCGCTGATGTCCCTGCGTCGGAGCCTAACTCCATCAGTTGAGCGTGAAAATAGTTGGCGATCTCAAGGCGAAATGCGTTGTAGAGTACAAATATCGCGATCGCTGCGACCGCGTAGCGGAATCGCCTGGACCAATCTTCGCCTATCCGGAATTGTGACGCCTTGTCTTTGCTGATCGCGAAAATTACCGCAAAGGCGGCGATGTAAACCAAAGCTGTGACAAAATTCCCGTTTGCAAAGGGCCGATGACCGATCTGTCCGCCGCCGAATATTCCATCAACGAAGGTTGTTCCCCAATCGAAGAACATGCTTACCGTCGCCAGGGCCATTACCGGGTACGAGTAAGCCTCAAACAGCCGTACGTTTCGAGCACGCCCGAACCAGAACAACAGTGCCGCCTCTATCGACCATGCCATCGTGACTTGATTCCCATCGAGCTGTACCGGGATCGCCAGCGAGGCGAACGTAAGAACCAGGATGGTCAAAACCTGTACAGCGTCGATCGCCGCCGGCCGTACCCGCCCGATCAGGACCGCGACGGCAAGATGAAACGCGGCATTCGCGGCAGTATAAAGGCCGAGAATACCGGCCGTATTCTCGTTTCCGTCGAGGATCGCATAGCCGAATCCGTAAAAGACAAAGGAGTTGGTTAGTACAAGCGCGCTATTCTCGACCATTCTAAATGACTGGTCTGCCAGCCGAAACGAGAAGGCAGCCGCGTAAAATATAGCGAAGATGACACCGGCAAATACAAGTGCCGGAACAAAATGCTGATCGGGAGAATATATATCGGTGTACCATGCTCCAAAGATGAGCCACGTGCAAGCGAACGACAGAATGACCGTGATCTTCCCCGTAAACTTTAGCGAGAGGACAACCAGTATCGCCGTTGCGGCCGCAAGATAAGTAAAGAACGTCCACACCTGTATCGACGAAAGCGGCCGTAGCCCAACGCCGAAACAGAGTGCATAAAATACGAGGACGGTGGCCGAGATCGCAACCACGCCCTCAACCGAGCCGTGTTCATCGTGAACAATAGCGTGGACAAGTTTCGTAGCGAGAAATAACCCAAAAAAGATACCGAGAAAAGTTAGGGCGAGGCCG
>CAUJFK010000342.1 GCA_963169175.1 Acidobacteriota bacterium
TCCTGCCTGCAACAGTCCACCGAGATTGCACGTAGAAGCGGGCGTTGAGATATTTCGCGGAGCGGGAACTCCGACCGCGAAATCACTACTGTTATTGTCCGTGTCCGTACAGCCGCTGCTGTTTCGCTTTGCCGCGGTCGTGTTGCTCAGGTCGGCGGCACGCGTACCTTCAAAGCATGCTGCGCTGGCGCCATAGCCTACCAGATCGATGATCGACGAACTGACCGGGCAGGCGCTTGCTGGAAGCTGCTGGGTTGAATTAACAAGGGCGATCTTCCCCGAAGTACCCGAAAGGTTCGGTACAAACGTATTCATACCGACGGTCACTTGCGGCGCGATCAGGTCCGGCGTCGGCAGGGCTGAGCCATTCGCGCCGCCGGTCGCATATTGGATCAGATAATACTGCCCCGGCTGCAGCGTAATGTTGCCAAGCGGCGTAACAAGCCAATTTGAGCCGCTTGCTGACGCATATTGCGTTGACCAACCGTTAAGGCTAACCGGTTGGTCGCCGCGGTTGAACAACTCGACAAAATCATGCGTATGTGGCGAACCGGCAACGTTGCCACCACCGCCGTAGAACTGGCTGATAACAATGTTCGGTGAAACGAATGCCGGCGAGATCGCTTCCACCCTCGTCCCAACCGGAACGAACACGGCCAATGCCAAAACAAACAAGACTGCTGCGATAATGCTTTTCATTGATACTTCCTGCTAAAAACTACACGGGCGGCCGATCCGCCGGACGAACTAACCTTTTATCACATTCGTGCCCACTGTCAGAACCCGGAACAGTGGTGAGGGGCCTCTTCCGCGAACAAGCTACGAGTCCCGCGGTTATCGCTGGGGGTTCGGACTTGCCGCAGACTGGCGTTCGTAAGTCGATTCGATCGCGACCCGGCTTTCCTTCAGAGACCGCCTATATCCGTCCGGATCGACGAACACATTCTCTTCGCCACGCTTCATTCGTTCGATCTTGCCAAGAAGATCGAACTGGCGGCCGTGCGCGCTAACGAAAATGTCGGGCCGAAGTCTTTCCAGACGCGCGAATGTGGCTTGATAGTCAGAATAGATCGCCGGATATCGCTCATTCTTTACCAGATCGTAGCCCGGTGCCGACGTGCTGCAAACGAAGATGGCGGAGAATTGTCTTCCCTTTTCGACGGTCTCGGTCGTCCACGTCGTACAGCCGGGAGTGTGTCCCGCCGTAATGTTTGCCGTCAGTATCACGCCGCCAAGTTTAACCTTCTTCCCGTCACGGAACGTCGCGTCGGCCCGCGTCCCTTCAAACGGAAAGCGGTCCCCATAGTTCGGATCAGCTTTCCCGCCGCGTGCCAATAGATCAAAATCAGGCCTGCTAACAAGCAATTTTGCTTTTGTCAGACGCCTGAGTTGGTTTAGGCCGCTAGCGTGGTCGTAATGCGCATGGCTGTTGAGAAGGATCTTTACATCTTCGACCTTGAATCCGAGTTTTACTATATTTGCGGTTATTTGTGGTACGGTTTCAATAAAGCCGCTGTCGATCAGAATATGCCCTTTGGGCGTTGTGATCAGATAGGACGTGATGTCACTCGCACCGACATAGTAGATGTTTCCGGCAATACGGAACGGCTCCACAGGCTGGTTCCATGAACGCTCCTGTTCGCCCAACTGAGCAAATGTACACAGTGCGGAGAACGCGAGCAGCAGTAAGACAATAGAAAGTCGTTTCAACATATTTTAGATATCAAGCTTACGATGTGGCTGCCTCAGGCCGCTTGCCGTATGTGACCGCAAAATATACCGCCGTGAACATTGCGGCAACCATGATCGCGGAGGCGACCCAGAAAGTCCGGTAGATCGTGTGCTCATCAATCTGATCAACAGCGTTGTCCAGCAAGAAGCCCCCGATCATCGGCCCGACAGCCCGGGCAAGACTGGCTCCGGACTGCATAACGCCAAGTGAACTGCCCTGACGTTCTTCGTGCGAAACTTTTGAACCCAGGCCCGTCAGCGATGGCGACGCAAGCGCATTCCCGAGCGAAAGCAAAACACAGACGCCAAGCAATGCGGGCAAGCCACCGGCCGCCGGGCCGACAAGCGGTATTAGGAACAGGCTTGCCGCCATGAATAAGCATCCGACTGCCGCCAGCCGCGTTTCACCAAACGCGTTCACGAGCGGGCCATATAGCAGCCCCTGCGCAAGGACCGCGATAACACCAACAAAAGCAAATAGATATCCGTTCTGCTCGGCGTTATACCCAAATCGAACCGCGGTATAAAGCACGAATGCATACGTCATTATCGAGAATGATGTAACAAGCAGAAAGTAAATGGTGTTTATGAATGCAAACGCATGATCACGAAAAAGTATCGCTACCGCCGCAAAGCCACGGCTGGCCTTGCTTGTCACACGGTTGCCGGGACTCAGTGATTCAGGCAAGAAAAAATAAACCGATGCGGCACTTACGGTAGAAAGGCCGGCAGCGGCATAGAACGGCAGTTGGATACTGAATTTGCTCAATATTCCCGCCATTGCCGGTCCGAGAATGAACCCAAGGCCAAAGGCTGCACCAAACATCGCCATTCCTTTTGCCCGATTCTCTTTCGAAGTAACATCGGCAATGTAGGCTTGCGCGGCAGAAATGTTTGCACCGGTAATTCCGCTGACGATGCGTCCGACAAAGACGAGTGTGACGGTCGCGGCCAGCCCAATGATCACGTATCCCACGGCAGAACCCAGCAAACTAATGAACAAAACGGGCCGCCGGCCGTATTTATCTGATAGGCTTCCCAGAAGCGGAGCAAAAAAGAACTGCATCCACGAATAAATGGAAACAATAAACCCGATCTCGACCGGTGTTGCCATGAATGGTTCGTGAAGCGCGTAATATGGCAGTATCGGAATGACCATTCCGAATCCGATAAGGTCAATGAACACGATCAGAAAAATGACAAGCAGAGGCGTGGTGAAGAATTTCTCACTGCGCTCCGCGGTTGTCGTCGGGGTTTGAAATGTGCTCATATCGAGTCGCGTTCCCGGCCGGAAGTGTTCAAGCCGAACTTATATAGTAAGATAAACCCAGGCCAAACCTCATCACCCGAAGGGAGATTGTTACCAGGAATGTCAAAGATCTTTAACCTATCGGCACTCGTGCTGTTTTCAGCCGCCACACTTTTCACTATGTACCGAGAAACCCCGGCCAAAGCGCGCCCGGCCGTTGCGGACCCAAAACCGAAAGCCGTTCAAACGCGTGATGCCGCGCCGGAGATCGCCTATACGATCTCGATGTCAAAGCCGTGGACGCACCTACTGGAAGTAGAAATGCGGATGAAATGGCCCTCGGCCCGACAAACAGTGGATGTAAAAATGCCTGTCTGGACGCCGGGCAGCTACCTCATTCGTGAATATGCCCGCCACGTCCAGGATTTCGCGGCGAAGTCGGGAGCGTCCCCGCTCGGCTGGAGCAAAATAAACAAGAATACGTGGCGGATCAATGCCGACGGGGCGAAAGAGATAGTATTGAACTATCGCGTTTATTCGAACGAACTTACCGTCCGTACGAATGAATTGAACGACGAACACGCATTCTGGAACAATGGGGCGACGCTCATGTTCCCGGCGGGACAGTTGGCGGCGCCATCGACCGTCACGATTCATCCATATAGCAACTGGAAGATCGCGACCGGCCTACCCAAGGTGGGCGGCCAGGCAAATACCTTTTCGGCCAAGAACTTCGACATACTTTACGATTCGCCGTTTGAGGTCAGCGATTTTACTGAAATAACGTTCAGTGTTCACGGTAAGCCGCATCGCGTCGTGATGAGCGGCGAGGGCAATTATGACCTGCGGCAGATCGCGACGGATATCGCAAAGATCGTCGAGGAAGGCTACAAGATATTCGGCGAACTGCCGTATGACGACTATACGTTCATCGTCAACCTGCGTGGCGGGGGCGGTCTTGAACATCTCAATTCAACAGCGCTCCAGTGGAGCCGCTGGGGTTTCAAACCGCAGGCACGGTACAACGGCTTTCTGGGGCTGGTCGCTCACGAATATTTCCATCTATGGAACGTAAAGCGCATTCGCCCGGACGCCCTTGGTCCGTTCGATTACGAGAATGAGAACTACACCAAGCTTTTGTGGGTCGCCGAGGGGATGACGTCGTATTACGAAGGAATTCTCACTAGGCGAGCAGGCCTAATAACCGAGAACGCGTTCCTTGAGGGCAAGGCTTCGATGATCGAGCAGCTTCAGGCACGCCCCGGCCGCTTCGAAACGAGCCTTGAGGAAGCCAGCATGGATGCGTGGATCAAGTATTATCGTCAGGATGAGAACTCGATCAACAACCAGATCTCGTATTACGATAAGGGCGACATTGTCAGCATGATGCTGGACATCACGATACGCACGGCCTCAAGTGGGGCAAAGTCGACCGATGATGTTTTGCGGTATCTCTACAATGAATTTTACAAAAAGGGCCGGAATTATACGCCGCAGGATTTCCAGAAGGCGGCCGAACTCGCGGCCGGCAAGAGCCTTGATGATTTCTTCTCGAAATATGTTCGCGGCGAAGCCGAAATAGATTATGACGGAATTGTCCGCGGCATCGGCCTGACGATGAACGTGACTGAGCCGAATCGTTCACGCGCATACCTCGGCGCCGACCTGGCTGAAACCGACGGCCGGCTGACTGTTCGTTCGGTGTCGACGGGTACGCCCGGGTACGAACAGGGCTTAAATACGGGCGATCAGATCGTAGCGATCGACGGCTACCGAGCGACGCAAACGTTTCTGCAGTCGTACATTGGCGATAAAAAGCCGAACGATAAAGTGAAGCTGACGATCTTCCGGTTCGACAAATTGCGCGACGTGAACTTTACGCTCGGCAGTAACCAGCGGAAAGACTATAGTTTTGCACCGGTCGAGAATCCGACGCCGGAGCAGCAGAGGTTATATAAAGACTATCTGAAGGCCGATCTATGAGCGAAGAGCTTGAGCGATCGTAGCGATCGTGTCGCAAGGCATATGTCTGTCGTTTGTGCAGCTTCGAGCCTTCGGACGTAGAATAGCGCCAACATTGAGCAAGACTAATCGTCTGGTCAACGGCGAGACAGCCGACAGATGCCAATTTTTGCTTACACGCGAACGTGATCCCAAACTTGAGAACATTGAAAATAGCTCGAATCCTTTTTTGCCTCGGTATGACGGCCGGGCTATTCTCCGCATGCGTGCGAACACCTGAGCCTGTCGCGCCTACGGGCCCGACAAGTCTAAAGGAAGTTTCGGCCGTCCGGCTGAATTTTCGTTATGAGGCAGACGTGCCGCCTCCGCCGGAAAAGCCGGGACAGGGTGCTGATGAAAGGAATGCCGCCGTTCAGGCCGATTTCGACCGAAGCCGGCCAAATGAGCTGCTCGACAGGACAATACCGGCGCCGGACGGCAAGCGGGTTTTGGCCGTATATCATCAACTCGGCGATGCTCCGGCCGAATTTCGGCTCGATATGTATTCGCCTGAGGGCCAACTTTTGCGAAAGGTGACCGCGGACGCGATGGCAGCCCACTTTCCGGACACGATCGTCTGGTCGCCGGATTCATCGACCGTTGCCTTTGTCGCTGTCACCCGCACGTTAGCGGCGGCCACGCCGACGCCGACGTCCGCTGTCAACGAAGAAGCAACTATACTTCCCTCGCCCACTCAGACGGCGACAACAGATACGAACGCAAACGCGGTGGGTAATACAGAATCCGCCGTAAATGCAAATTCGGAGGCGACGCCGCAGTCCTCACCCACTCCGGCACCGCCCGCGAATGTCCTGACATTTCGCACAGAGCAGATCTACATCTGCAATGCGGAGGGAGATGGACTAAAACCGCTCACACAGAGTGAAGGCTTGATTTATTTCTATTTTGTCTGGTCGCCTGACAGCTCGGTGCTTGCGGCACTTGCCGCGACGGGCCGTGAATGGCAGGTACTTTCCTTCAGAGCCGAGCAGGCAAAAGAACAGTTTGTGCCGCTTGGCAGGCCTAGGGTTATCGAGAAGAACGGACGCGAACGACGGCTTGATGACGGCCTGACCGCCGTGCACCCTGTCTGGTCACCCGATTCGGCAAAGATCGTTTGTGCGTTCAACGATCAGATCCGTATTTACGATGCCCGCGGCGACGCTCCCACACAGGCGGCGATCCTGCTTAGGAATCATTTACTGCTGTCTTCACAGGCCTTTGACCGGGAACAGGCCGCAACGCTGAATGCCGCCAACGCTAATGTGAATGCAAACTCAAACGCCATGGCAAACACAAAAGCCAACGCAAACAATGCAAATGTCGCTATCCTGCCACCGAGCGCTTTGCCCGATCCAAATACGCTTGTATCTTTCAACCCTATCGTTACGTTGAACTGGGTTACCGACGACCAGTTATATTTTGAAACGGCCTTCGTCAAACGAATGGCGAAC